>JBHLNR010000087.1:0-14817 GCA_048941385.1 Promethearchaeota archaeon | reverse complement strand
TTACAACAAAAATTTATGCATATGTAAGACATCCTATGTACGCTATTTGGGGCTTAACCATACTCCCAGGAATTTTTTGTCTACTTTACAGTTGGCTCTATTTCTTGATTATTCCGATTTATTATATCCTTGTTAAATTATTTATCAGAAAAGAAGAAAAATATTTAATGAATAAATTCGGTAAAGAATATGTTAATTATAAAAAAGAAGTCAATGCCTTTTTTCCTAAATTGCGAAAATATAAACCAAAACAAAAATAAATAATTCAAAATATGAATATCAAAATAAAATTCGGGATTTTAACGTTAGGTGTGATATTATTCCAATCATCAATAAAGCTAATTGGAGTTCTTATTACAGGAAGTTTAAGTTTTTTATCAGAAACTGCGGATACTTTTACGGATATTTTATTTGTTTCAATAACTTTATATTCTTTATATTCTAGCCAGAAACCAGCGGATTATGAACATATGTACGGTCATAGTAAAATAGATTCGATTTCTGGATTGATTCAAGGCGTAATACTAATGAATATTTATGTAATATTGATATATAATGCTATTCGAGTAATCACAACAAGTCGATTTGAAGTCTTAAATCCAGAATTTGGTTTAATTATATTAATTGTTTCATTTATAGTGAATCTTGTTTTTTCTAGGATATTGATCTCTAAAGGAAAGCAACAAAAAAGTCTTACTATGGAGATACAAGGTCTGAATTTATTTCAAGATTCCATGAGAGCTATAATTGTTTTCTTAAGTTTTATCTTTGACTCTTTGAATGTTATTTTTATTGACCCTATTTTAAGTATAGTGCTTTCTGTTTGGATTATTATCGGAGCTATTAAGTTAGCTCAGGAAGGGGTAAAAGAGCTCACAGATACAAATCCCGTAAGCTCAATTGTAGTTGAAAAGTTAAGACAGGAAATCTTTGCGCTTGAACACGTTGTAGGTGTTCATGATATCAAAATGAGAGTTAGTGGAAAGATATTATTTTTAGAAGTTCATTTATCTGTAGAAGATCATATTACAATCGTTCATGCAAATGAAATAACAATTTCAATTAGAAGTATGAGCAACAAATTTTTTCCTCTCTATGAAGTTGAGTGTATTGTAGAAATGAATCCATTAGCTAGTGAGAAATCAATAGGAGAAGGTTTAATCAATCTTATTTATTCCATGAAATCAGAATACCCAGATATAAAAAACTTTAAAGATCTGAACCTTTTTAGACTCGAAGATGAATATTTTATTTCTGTTATTGTTGTCGTTAATGAGACTCTTTCTCTTTTAGAGGCACATGAAATATCATCTGATTTTGAAGCTGAAATTAAGAAACAAGCACCTTATCTATCTCGTGTAATAACCCATATTGAAAGCCAAATAGATGATAAAGAATTATCTCCGGATCAAATAAAATGCGTTGATGTTGGACCAGAAATGTTAGCACAAATTAATGAAGTAGTTGAAAAGGTTTTAAAATGTCATCCTCAAGTAAGGGGCTATCATGGATTGGAGTTTTGGGCTACACTTGATAGTTGTATCTTAGAACTCCATATTTTTTTTGATGGTTCGTTGAGTATTTTACAAACGCATAATTACATCTCAGAACTAGAAAATAATATTAAAGAAGAATTAGGAATTGATAATTTAGATACAATTATTCTTCATTCAGAACCAATAGAGGGAAGAACTGATGGATTAATTTTTTAATGTAAATTACCATTCATCGTACTTAGGCTGCTTGTTTGCTAATAATGAAAAAGCACCTTCTGGAGCATCCTTGGTATTTATACAAATCGATTGTGTTCGATTCTCAATCTCTATAGCTGTTTCCAGTGATGGAGCATCTACATTCATATTTAATGCTTCCTTAGTAAGTCTAACACCCATAGGACTCTTATTTAAGATTAATTTGGCTATTTTTAATGCCTCATTTAGCAATTCATTGTTAGGTACAACTCTTGATACTAAACCAATTTTATCTGCTTCTTTTGCATTCATATCTCTTCCTGTATACATAAATTCTGCTGCTCTTGAAAAACCTATTAAACGAGGGAGCCAATAGGAACTGCCCATATCTGCCCCTGATACCCCAATTTTAATAAATGCATTGCAAAAAACTGCACTTTCACTTGCAATTCGAATATCAGATGCAATAGCTAGCCCCAGTCCTCCACCATATGCCGGACCATTAACAGCTGCAATAACTGGTTGAGGAATCTTTCTTAGTTTAACCATTATTTTAGAAAGTCTTTTTTGGGCAATAACTGATCTCTTTACTATATCGTTAGCTGTTAAATACTTAAATTTCTCATATTCTTCTGGCACTCTTTTTTTGTAAAAAATTTGACTTTCTTTTAAATCTAATCCTGATGAAAAACCCCTCCCTTCTCCAGTGATAATCAAGATTCGGATTGTATAGCTATCTTCCAGCGTACTAAGATAATCTAACATATCTTCTGTAAATTGAAACGACATAGCATTCAACCGCTCTGGTCTGTTAAAAGTAATAATAGAAATACCATCATCTCTTTCTTCAATTTTTATTGTTTCATAATTTTTCATTTATATCATCTTGTTTTAAATTTGTGATGTGTTTATTTATATAAATAGGTATTTAAGTAAAATCATATTGAATAGAAGTTGAATGTTAGTGATATTTTTGGTGCTTTATTAATTTACACTGAATTCTTTAATAGAAATAATAGTATAAAAAAATTAGAAAGCAAAATTATAATTACTCAGACCTAGATCTTTTTGCATTGTTTTGATGTCATCTTGTAAGCTTTTGTTAAGGGCGATTCCTATTTTTTCATTTTCAAGCTCAGCGTAATATTCTTTCTCTCCAGCTGTATAAATTCTTCCTTGACCAGGTTCTTTAGGTGAGTTCCTTAGATCTCTCATAATATTTCCAGCAGTCTGTTTAAATGAATCAATTCCAATAAAACTTTCTGGATTTATCACTAGAAAGAAATGGCCTACCTTCAGTCTTTTTTGCCCATCTTCTTCAATACCTAAAGTATCACGTAAATAGATTCCCTCTTGCAATGCGGCAGATAATAATTCAACGATGGTAGCATACCCATATCCTTTGTATCCTGCTGTATCTTCACCTTTTCCTCCAACTGGCAATAAAGCTGCTTTCCGTTCTAGCATTTTAGCTAAAATCTTTGTTGCATCAGTAAGAACTTCGCCCTTTTCATCAATAACAGTATTTTCTGGGAGAGGTTTTTTAATTCTATCATACATCTCAACCTTCCCTCTTTGAATAATTGAGGTTGCCGCGTCTAATAAAAAAGGGAATTGCTCATCTGTAGGGGCTCCAAATGTCAGAGGATTAGTGCCTAACATTGGCTCAACTCCGAAGGTTGGAGGAATTGATGGTCGTGCATTTGTAACACTCAACCCAATCATTCCTTCCTTTATTGCCATAAGGCTGTAATAACCGGCAATTCCAAAGTGGGTCGAATTTCTCACTGCGACCGCCCCTAATCCGTACTCTTTTGCTTTTTCTATTGCCATTTTCATCGCTTTGTATGCGATAACATGTCCCATCCCACAATTACCATCCAAAAGTGCTGTAGTTGGTCCCTCCTTGATAATATCTATTTTGGTATTTACTTCATACATACCTGCTTTAATCCGATCATAATACATTTTACATCTTTGAATACCGTGAGATCCTATTCCCCTTAAATCAGAAGTAATGAGAACTTCTGCAATAATCTTTGCATCTTCTTCTGGAACTCCAAGCCCTATGAAAACGTCCCTCATGAAATTTTGTAGGGTTTTTGCATCAATACAAATAATTTCTTCTGGCATTTTAAACACTTTAAATCTGTAAATTCATATTGGATAAGTATTTGCTAAATAAATATCGATATTATTAAAATATTGTTATTAAATCTGAATAACTGCTTTTTAAAAAGAAGGGAGTAACTACCAAAATTCAGACTATCTTAAAAGATAGTATGTTCTAGATATTATTTCTGTATATATATGACTATTAACCAATCAAAATATGATATAAGTAAGTCATTAACCCTAATATAAAACATATATGTAAATGAGTCATGAAGAAAAAAGAGAAGTTAAAATGTCCAGTCTGTAGCACTAAATTTATTCCAAGAACATTTTATCCAGAAGAGGCTATTTTTTCAACTTCAGATGGCAAAAAATTATCTGGTTTTAATGGGTATATAAGTTCGAGAGGTGTGAAACCCCTTGAAGTTATTTTGAGTTCTTGGATTACCTACTGCCCTAGTTGTAATTATGTTTTAAAATTTGTTAAAGAAATTGTAAAAAAAGAGAAAATTCAAACACAAAATGTAGTAGCTAATGATATTAAAGAAAAATATAATAATTACTACTTTGGGTTTCCATTTGAAGACTATTCTCAATATCTTCAGAATGTTGCTGGAAAAGTTAAATCTACCATTGAATCTGCTCTAAATGAATTAAATTTAAGCGCTTTTGAGAATATGCATGAAATTACAGATACATTCAAACTTCTAGTACGTTTTTATGCTAATCTTGAAAACTATTGTAATTCTCAATTTTCTGAAGAAGATGATAAAAATCTTGTAGAAAAAATAAAATTATTAGAACTGTCTACTGATTTAGAAGAGATCCTGATAGAATTGAATGAGATTAAAGATAAAACAATTCATAGTGATTATGAATTATCAAATTCTGATAAATTGAAAGTGAATCGAGCGGTTACCGGATTTGTATTAGATCGAATCGAAAAACATATTAAACCTTTGGTAGACAGCAAGAAATTAAAAAACAAGTATAGTTATGTGGATATGCGAGATCTTAATTCTGAGATAAAAATTTATCTTAATGGATATTTTAGCAATATATTTAACAATGGTCGGGCTAAGGATGACCAAATCAAAATCTTTTTAGAACAACTTCTTGTGAATTAGGTTTTAATTCAGACTGATAATAATTTTTTTTCGCAAGTAGTTGAAAAATGTTATCACCATGCTATATTCATTTTTGAGAGCTTTTTTGTATTTTTCATTTATGATTTTAAATGACTTAAAAGCGAAAGTTGATGGGAGATTTTCCAAAGAAATAATTATAGATGACGATGGTGAAGAGTTAGTTTATGTTTTTCCAGATACAAGAGAATTTATTTCTATATTGAGAAGAAAAGCAACTAAAGAAGTAGTATTAAAATAGCCAATGTCTTAGCTAAATTGAGATTGCATTTATGATTACAACATCTTTTTATAATTAAGTTCATTCTATATTATGGACCTTTTGGGGTGGTCTGAAGTCCCTTTGCTGGATGGACCGTAAAATCCTCATAGCGGAAATTGCCCGTATCAAGGTCTCATGAGTATTATTAGCCAGCGCTATGTTCTCGTCGAAGCGCTCCCTATGATGGTAGGTATCAGGGTGGTATCTTTTGAAGGAAAGGTATATGCCCGTAATTAGGAAACTGGTAAGGCCAGGGATGGAGCAGCCATAACTATAGGTATTTACGCTTTATAGTAAGGGTGTGGAGAGGCGTAGCATTTGGTTTTAATGGTAGAATTGAGGTCGAGGTTCGGGTTTTTTATTCTTTTTCTCTTAAAACTAAGATATCATTCCTAATATGTTAAGATGATAATAGAGAAGAAATAATATGTCATTATCATAAAAATGGAAATCAAAAATTCAAATAGAATTTGATTTATTTTCCACTTTTAATATGTAATGACAGGTTTTATGATTATTTAGAGGAATACAATTCAAAATATCGGATTCAAACTTATAGTTAGGAAATAGTTCATTCAAAAAACCCCGTGTATATGGCCTACATATATTTTCTTGGAATAAGGTTGCGTGAGAAGAGTTACCAGAACCCCCAATTGGACAGAATTTTTTTCGATATTTAATAATAACTTCATAAGTGTTATCATTTATTCTTATAACTTTAGGTTTAGCATTCAGAGCGCGATAGATTTGAATTAATGCATTTTTGATATCCAGAGGTAATTCCTTTTTTTTGTATAATTTACCTAGCTTCGCACCGGTCTTAGAAGAAATGGCTTTCGGTAGATTATTGCCACCTACATCAATCATTTCTTTCACATAAGCTTGAAAGAACTTCAGAGCGTCCTTTATGATAGAAGCACCTTTGGGAGTCTGTAATCTTATTTAATTTAGTACAACAACCATTAATCCTATTGCAATGTATATTTGAAAAATGCAGATATATAAATTTATCCATAAATGTCCAAAATCTCATGTGAAAATGTAGAAAAAGAGTTCTAATCTCAATTTTTTTCGTTAAATAGAGTGTATCTTAAAGGAAGATCTTTATCTTCTTGAGCATATTCAATACCAATTCTTTTACTCTTTATGATCTTTTTCTGATCTATCTTTTCACCTTGAGCAAAATATAGTCTTGAGTGGGTAGCACAAGAATCAATTCCATTAAATTCTTTTTTTGTTATTTTGAAAGCAATACAGACTTTTCCAGGGCCATCAACTAAATTTTTATAATTCTTACCGACTTTTACATTACGATTTTCAAGCATTAATTCAATACCATCAATGGGATATAATTGCCTTATTAAAACGGCACAAGGTACATTCATTGGTTCTGTAATAACATTTAGGCAGAAATATATCCCATATATTAAGTACACATAAAAAGTACCTGGTTTTTCATACATTATTTTTGTCCTTTCAGTTTTTTTGTAATTATATGAATGACTAGCCTTATCATTAGGACCAAGGTAAGCTTCAACCTCCATGATTTTTCCAACTATTTTCCCTTTTGTAGTTTCTCTTATTAAATATTTTCCTAGTAAATCCTCAGCAACTTTTTCAGTGTTTCTATTAAAGAATTCTCTGCCTAGTCTACTTAGAATATTCAATGGTCTTCTTACTATTTTAAAAAATTACTTTGATTTAACACGTTTAATGTTAGTATTTATAAGAATTTTAAATATTTCTTCAAAATTCGAGGAAAATGAAAGCCCCAGAAAAAATAGTAATTATTTAATTAAAGTTCCAGAACGATCAGGTCTGAAATTCTGGAATATTAAAACGATTAGATCTTTTTATTAAATAATTCTTCTTTAAGAAACAATTCTAATTTATTATTACAGGCTACAAATGGAAATTTGGTTTCAATTGATAATTCCTGGTTAATTTTTGTTCCTCCTAATGAAAAGAATTTCCCTCCTGCTTCTTTTAATATCAACATACCAGCAGCAATATCTACTAATCTATTACTATTTCTCAAGTTAATAAATGCTTCCATGCTTCCACACGCTATTTGGCATAACGTCAAGGCACTACTTCCCAATATCCTAATTCGATAAAATCTCCTTATCAATGGGCTTAATTTCTGCAAATTAACCATAAGATTCTTCATTGGGAGATTAAGTTCAAAGAAGCATTGTTGAGAAATATCCAAATTTGAAACATGAATTTTTGAGTCGTTACAATAGGCTCCCTTTCCTTTTTCGGCCCAATAAATATCTTTTGTATTTAAGTTCACAACTACTCCTTTTGAAATATCATCTATATAATTTCCAATAGCATATGCAATTGAGACAGAACTATAGGGTACACCCCTGACAGCGTTGTTAGAACCATCTAATGGGTCTATAATTAATTTGATTTGACTTTCTTTAGCTCTTGCCTCATCACCTATGTATTTTTCCCCAATTTCTTCGCTAATCAATAAAAGGTCAGCATTTACCTGTTCCAGCGATTTAATTATAGTTGTTTCAGCAACAGTGTCAATATACATAGTTATATCTCCTCCCGCACCTCTTTTAGATTTTTTGGCAGCTCTATTTGTACCTAGAAGAGGACTAACAGTGTCATATACATTAAAAGCCATTTGCTTTAAAAAATCAATAGTAAGTTCCATAAAAAATCAAATCTTTAGTAATTAGTGGAGAAAGAATGAGATTCATTATTAGATTATCTTTTGTAAGAATTAAAAATTTCTTTTTTGTGGTCATTTTTAGATTTTATGTTTCTCAATAATCCATTTATCAACAATAAATTTCTGTGAGTCTCTACTCTTCAAATCATACTCATTATGTATAGTACTTTTAGGGATCCAGATCTCATCATCTGATTCCAGAGTAATCAGTAAAGCTTTAGGACTTTCAACTTTTATTTTTGCGTCTAATTCCACTGTGTCAATAGAAGCACCATATTCAGTAGTTTCTACAATATGAAGTCCATCTCTTGCAGTAATATGTTCTGAGAAAACTCCATATTCCGTCTCATCATCAATTTTCTTTCCTTTTTCCTTCGACTCAAATGGACCACTTGTGGCAAACTCAATTTTTTCGTCTAATATATGCTCAAGCATTAATGTGAGGAAATTTAGATTTGGAAATCGAATTTTTTTCTCATACTCCCCAATTTTTATTCTTAACACTTGGTGACTATCATCTTCCCATCCCACATGGATCTCTGTTTTACGCTCTTTAAAAACGTGAAATCCCCTCCAATTTGCACTTCTTCGGTGAAGCACTTCCAATACACAAATTATTTCCTCAATTGAAAGTTTTACAGTTTTTCCTTCACCTTTATTTATGTTTTCCCATGTGCCATCATCTTTTCTATTAAAGCAACTTAAGAAAATATATGGTGCCATTTTTGTAGGGCTAGAAATTATTAAACTTGATTTTTGCCCATAAAATGTTTTAGTATGAAAATCTGCCATAACTATAAACTCTTGAATTATTTTGTTAAAATGTTATCTCGCTAGTTATTAAAAACATAAAAAAATACTGATTTAAATCTAATTGATAATAAATTCAATTTCTTTTTCGTTGTGTAAATAAGTAAAAGTTTTAATTAAGTCGATTTTATATATCTGTAAGCAATTTTTACTAATGTGAACTAATATGGAAAAAAAAAAAAATGAATCTCCTAAAGAAGAAGAGAAAAGAGCTATAATTAGTAGTACAGGAGATTTTGTAGAATTTGATGAACATGTTAGTGTTACTGGGTCTGCTAAAATCTCGGGAGGAAAACTAAACAAATCGCTAAGAATCTCGGGTTCAGGAGGAATTAATGGAGATTTAGAATGTAATGAACTTACATCATCAGGTACTTTGAAAGGTTCTGGGAACTTAACTGTACATGGCGATGTTAGTAGCTCTGGATCATTTAATATTGCTGGATTTCTTTATGGAGATGGTAGTGTTGACTTTTCTGGTTCAGCACAAATAGGTAACCTCATTAGAGTTCAAGGAGCTTTAGTTACTTCAGGCTCATTTAAAGCAGGACACTTTGTAACTGTTGATGAAGGAGTGGAATTGTCTGGATCATCAGATATAAATGGAAATCTTTCAGCTCAGAAAACCATTAAGATTGATGGGACAACTAAGATAGAAGGCAATGCTGTAGCTGAAAATATACTTCTTGGTGCTTCTGAGGGTGGTAAAAAAAAACAGCATTATCGAATTCATGGGAGTGTTCTAGCTAAAAAAACTGTAGATGTTAATAGAACACTTGTAGAAGGAGATATTAAAGGTAAAGATGTGACAATTGGTCGAGGATCAGAAATATATGGCACAGTTTACTATGTTGATAAAATTGAAATTGATAAAAAAGCAAAACTAGCTAATGAACCAGTTCAAATCACATTAGAGGAGTTATAATTAAATAAGAGATATATTATCACATTAACTCAATTTCTACAAGAACCGATTCAGGAATCTGAATTTTCATAATGAGATGCATACTTCTTTCATTCGCAATAATTTCAAATAGTCTTTTATGAATACGCATCTCGAATTTAGCCCAAGTAGATGTACCCTGTCCACTTGGAGCTTTCATTATAGGAACTCGAAGTCTTTTTGTAGGAAGAGGAATAGGTCCATTTTTTCGGATTCCCTGACTTTCGCATACCTGTGACACTTGTTCACATACAGATTTTAATGCATCTAACTGTGTAGATGACAACCGTATGCGTGCTTTTTGTATGTTTTACTCACCACTAAATAGTATTTAAACTTAAGTTTCTTCCTATATTCTACAATCGTATAATTATTCCTATTAAATAAATTTTATTATCCAATTTATTAAAAACAATATAAATTACCCTAATCCTAATAAGAATTTGTTTCCCAAATTTACTCTCTTTAAATATTTTTTTGCTATTTCAAAACTTTTTAAAGCCTGCTCCCTTGGGGTTATTCCTAAATTTCTCATTTGATAGTCCCCATGAAATATTAATAGACTATAAGGAATATTATCGTTAATTGATTTAATATATTTTGCAATTAACTCGACTTCTTCAGGAGTCGTATAACCCGGCACCATTAATGTGCAAGCACTCATTTCAGGCATATCTTCCCCTCTAGTTCCAAAATATTTTTCTGCTAAAAGCTTAAAGTTTTCTAATGTTCTTTTGTTACTCACTCCACATAGAGCAATGTTAAGCTTTTCATTGAAAGTTTTAAGATCAAATTTGATATTCCCCCCTGATTTAATGGCTATTTCCATGCATTTCTCAATTAAATTCTGGTTTCCACTGCCGTTCCACTCCCAACATACTCTAAACTTTCTTTTATCATTTACTCTTTTAATTTTTTCAAGAATTAAATTCGATAAATTAATAGAAAACGGTAATTGAGCTTCTGGTGTTCCACCAAAATAACAGATGCATGTTATATCCTCATTTTTTACGATTCGATTAGCTAGCGTCTCAGCATCGAAGAGAAACCTTCTTCCAAAATATTTATGAGATGCATTTTGGCAAAATAAACAGTTAAAAGTACAACCATACAGAAAAGCTGCATAACTATAAGTGCCAAATTCAGCACCCTTAAAATCTGAATATTTAGGATAACCGCTAGAAGTTCCAGCAGGACAAAACCAAGCATTACAACAGTTTGTTGGATTGGGATCTATATAACCATGAATATATCCTTTAGATCTTGTAGGAAAGGGTAATTCTCTATTTTCATTCTTCTCAATATTTCTTAAACCACAGTAACTCACATCTCTTTCGGACAGAGAACATTCATTAACACAATAGTTGCATTTTAGTTTCACAAATGGTTTTTCGGCTTTTGGAGGTTTTCCAGGTAAGTCTACTTGCTGTCGAACCTGCTCATGAACTGATAAGATATGAGATTTAAGTACATTCCAATCTCCTTTTAAAATGCATTTTCGACATACCTGAAGGATTTCTGAGATTGTTTTATTCTTTTCTCCACAAAACTTACAAGTTCCTATTTTTAATCCCTCTTCTTTAATAGTAAAAAGGTTTGACCAGATTTCTGCTTTGGGTTATTCTTCACCATATATCCTTCAAAGCCATTATTTATAAAGGAATTTTTAAAAATATTTAACTCCTGATCATCTTTAGGATAGAATTCAATTATGATTCTTCCAAGTTTCTTTAAGATTTTGTTTAGATATCTAGCAGTTTCTGTAAGTTGTTTAACTTTTTCTCCATAGTTTTCTTTTTGATAAATAACAAAATTATAAGCTGAAATTGAAATAATATAGTCTATTTTATTTGATCTAATTGGTAAGAAATTGATATCTGCTAAGAGTAATTCGAAATTTAGTGGTGACATCAGGATCCCTTTTTTTTCTCTGGCTTTTACAATCATATCGTATAATATATCTACTCCTATTACTCTAAAATCATTTTCAATCAAAACTTCTGAAGAAAATCCAGTTCCGCACCCTAAATCTAAAATTAAAGGATTCTCTCCATTCTCTATTACAACTTCATCTTGATTAACTAATTTTTCATCAAAAAGATACTGAATACTTAATAAAGTAGATCTTTTTTGATTTCGCTCCATCCATTTTGAATTATCATATTCTTCTGCTTTTTGATTTAAATAGTCATCCGGAAATTGGGGTAATTTATTTTTTCTAACCACGATCACAAATGTAAAAAATGAGCTCATTTATATAAATGACTAAATTCAAATATATATAGAAAAGTTAATTTATTCTTTTTAAAGACAAATAATACTTTTAAGATTTACTCATGTCTGATAAAAATATAAGTAAAAATGAGAACCCTAATGGGCATACTAAAAGACACCTTATCCTTATTGTTGATGACGAACCTGATATATTGAATTTAACAGAAAAATTCTTAAAATTAGGAGAATTCGACACGATCACATGCGCAAATGCAAAAGAAGCTATGAGCGTTTTAGAAGATCGTTATCATGATATTTCTCTGATACTTCTTGATGTTATGATGCCAGGAAGGTCAGGTATGGATGTTTTACGCCAAATAAAAGCAGAAGAACGCTTTAATCATATTCTAGTTGTTCTTTTTACAGTTAAAAGCTTTAATGAAGATATCCAGAAAGGACAAGCATTAGGGGCAGATGGGTATATTGTAAAACCTTTTTCAGGAAAAGATTTATTAAAATATGTTCAAGATAAGCTACAATAAAGGGATTAGACAAAACTTTAACTTCAAGAATTCAAAATAGTTTGGTGGCATTTTACTATTTTCTATTTATTTTGATCTTAACACTTTTTTTCAATTAAAGAGGAAATCTTTTTAAGTAATTTGAGAAAGTTTACTTTAACCATTAAAATTTAATCTTAATCTAAAAAAGGAGTTAATTAAAATGGTAATGGAAGCAGAAAGTGATCGAATTCCGTTTTTTAAGCAATATTTTTCTGTAATTATTCTAGCTGCTAATATTATTGTATTTGTTTGGCAAATATTGGATCCCGCAGGTCAAATGCATATCGAAGCTGCTTTTGTTCCCTCTGAATTTTTTGCTGGCGAAAGATTATGGACACTCTTTTCTTCAATGTTTATGCATGGAGATATTATCCATATCGTAATGAACATGTGGTTTTTTTTGGTGGTAACTGATAATTGTGAACATGCCATGGGACATCTTTTATTTATCTTTACCTATATCGTTTCTGGTCTTATTGGCAGTATACTCCATGCTCTAAGCACGTTAATTATTCCAATATCAGGATTTGACGATATTCCCTCTTTAGGTGCTTCTGGGGCAATATTTGGACTTATGGGTGTCTATCTAATTCTATATTATGAGAATAAATTTTATCTTCCTTCTTCAACAGGTATGACAACGAGGAAAGTAAGTGCAGGTTATTTTATATTAACTTATTTTATAGCCGAATTAACATATGCTATCGTATCACTAACAGATCCTTTTAGTATTGGTCAAACGGCACATTTTGCCCATATTGGAGGTTTCATTGCTGGAGCTGTTATTGCGGGAATATTTAAAGGCATTAAGGGGGAATCTTACAAGAAAAAACCGAAGTAAGAATCACTCTTTTTTTTTTATTATTATGATTTTTATCATTAATAATAACGGGATATTTTTTTAATTAAAAAATATAATCGAAACCCGTAACTATAATTCTCCTCACTGGTAATTAGATTTATAAAATTTTTTCTATAATGAATTATTTGAGAAGATAATTATTAATTTTAAATATAATTGTAGTAATTTAAAGAAAATGTCAACCAAAATAGTAGTCATTGGAATGGGGTATGTTGGAATTCCTATGGCTGCGCTACTAGCGGATGTAGATGATTTTTATGTTACAGGTATCCAACGGAGATCGAAAAGATCTGGGTGGAAAATTGACTATTTAAATAATGGCAAAAATCCATTTGAAGGAGATGAACCTGGATTAGATGAATTAATCGCACGGATAGTAAAAAACAAAAAGTTGCACGTAACTGATGATTATGAAGCAATAAGTGACACAGATTATATTTTAATTGATGTACAAACTCCTGTTGATGATCAGAAAGTTCCGCGATACGAATCTTTAAAAGATGTTTCAGAAATGATTGCACCTAAAATGAAAAAGGGAGTGACGGTTATTATTGAGTCGACTGTAGCACCAGGAACAACGGATAACATTGTACAACCAATATTAGAGGAAGGAAGTGGAATGAAAAGAGGAGTAGATTTCTATCTTGTATTTTCATTTGAAAGGGTGATGCCAGGTAAACTTCTTGAATATATAACAGATTTTCCAAGAGTAATAGGGGGAGGATGTGATAAAGCAAATGAAAATGCAAAATTTCTTTATAGCAAAGTAGTTAAGGAGCAGCTTCAGGTTACTGATACGTTAACCGCGGAATTGACTAAATGCATTGAAAATACATATCGAGATGTAAATATCGCGTTTGCAAACGAGATGGCATTAGTAGCTGAAGATTTTGATCGAAATATATTTGAAATTATTAAGTTGATTAATTATCGACATGACAGAATGATGCACTTACCTGGTAGTGGTGTAGGAGGACATTGTTTAACAAAGGATCCATGGTTGTTAATGTACGGGCTTGAAACTTATACACCAAAGAAATTCTTAGACCGAGTAAGATTGTTGCCATATGGTAGAGAATTAAATGAATTTATGCCAGAGCATATGGTTGAGTTGATGGAAAACGCTTTAAAAGAAGCTGACAAACATGATAATTTGAAAGTTTCTTTAATGGGTGTTGCATACAAAGCAGATTGTGATGATACAAGAAACACACCCACAAAAAGAATTGTAAATTTCTTAAAAAAAAGGTACCATTCTCATAATATTGAATACATTGCCCATGATCCTTGGGTTAGAGAGAAAAATTATAAAGAAACTGAATTAACTTCAGATTTAGAGGTAGCAGTGAATAATTCTGATGTTTTACTCTTTGTTACAAATCATAAACAATATTATTCAATAGATTTTGATGACCTCAAAAAAGTCATGAAGGAAAAACCCATTATTGTCGATGGTCGTAACATATTTGATAAAAAAACAATTAATAATAAAGGATTTATATACAGGAAAATAGGAGAAG
>JBHLNR010000289.1:0-3579 GCA_048941385.1 Promethearchaeota archaeon | reverse complement strand
TCTCGAGGGATATAAAAGTGTTTCATAAAACTCTCTCCTACATATCCTCTTGCCCAGACACCATCGATATTCATGAACAACAGTTTACTAATGCAAAGAATATGTGGAACAATATGCATAGCTTCCAACCGAAACGGTTGGAATGGAGGTAGCACCCCCTCCCACCTAACTTTCGCTGGCTCTATATCCAAAGATCCAATGCTATACCTATCACATGTCCATAAAAAGGGATTTATGTTTTGAATTCTTGGGTGTGGCCCTCCAGGTATACCCTCCTCTCCAAAAGGAGCACTTATCGTGTTATCTACAAGATTAATTTCTCTTATATAAACTGGGGCATAATCTTCATCATCGAAAATATCATTTTGAAATAAAACAATTTTTTGAACACTAGTAATATCTTCTCGTATTTTTTCAGGATCCTTTATTGAAAAAGGATATGCTTTTCTTCGATAAATACAATATATCTTTTGATTATCTAGTACTGCATCAAAATCAAACCCGCCACTAAAAAGATCTTCCCATACAATATAAGGCATGTCCCTTATTACTAGCTTATCCCAATTTGCTGACTGGCTCAAGTCAGTATTTGTATCGGCATAAAAAAGACATAAGCTGCCAACTTCGACGTGAAATCCTGAATTGATTGGATCGAATGGGTTATAAATATATATTTTGGATATTGTTTGAGCCAAAATATATATCTTCTGATTACAGCAACAAGCCCATATGTAAAAACCGACTCTATCGCCAAACAATTCGGGATTAATGAGTCGGGATTCCGGATCCTCTTCTATTGGTGATAATTCTTCAGTAGCAGAATCCCATACTAATCTATCCAAAAATAGTCCCTGATTATTTAAAATCGATCTTTTATAAATAAGGAAAACCTCGCCATTACCTGCAGTTAACCCAACTCGATGAGACCAATTCCAGGAAGTAACATCCCACATAAGAGATTTATATTTATCCCCCGTGCATATAGGTCTATCATGATTACAAGTCCAACTACCCCATACACCTGCATTAGGCTTCCACCAAAAAATTGTTATTTGATCCAACTCTGTTGTTGCTACAACAGGAATTATGCCATCATTAGTGTGTAACTCAACTAACTCTATACCAAAGATTTCCTGTTTTCTATTATTTAAGGCAACATATTTATGCGGTAACATTTAAATCAATTAATTATTGGATTATTTTACAAAGATGTATAATAGTAATGACAAACTTGTATAAAAAACTTATGATTCTTGAGCTTCCTCTTTGAGTGAAAAATCATGCTTCTTGGAATTGCGAAGAAAAGGAATTTTCATTGAACTCAGACGCTGAATTTACCTTTCCATTCCAAAGTTAATCTGAAAAATTTGAATCACAAATTTATATTTTGAAATTGAAATTACAAATTTCTAATCTGTCAAACTTTCGGGGTTTAAATACCTCATTAAATATTATATAGGTATACTATACATAATGATGTAAATTCTATTAGTGGGAATGAAATCGTATCATGCCTATCACTCATTTTTATACTCAACTACGGGGGGCTTGTGGCACGTTATGAATATTGGCGAATTCATGCTCATTTCTTGACTGTGTGCCATTCTCCCCTCCTTTTTCTTATTTTAATTTTGTTTAGCCCTATGATTGAAAAAATTTTTGACATATATTTTTATATTAAAAAAAATTACATATTATTACATTTTTGTAGAAATAGAAATCCATAGGTTATATAAAATGACTAAAGAAGAAAGTCCAATAATTGAATTTGAAAAAGATGCGTCAGCTCCAATCATTCGATACGATTTACCAAGTCCCTCCTCTTATGAAGGGAAAGTCTATATTGAAATATCAAATGATGCCGAAATCACGGAGGGTAAGAATATTTCAACATATTTCGACCCAAAGACTACTGGAAAACCACCCAAATATAAGGAAATTTTAGAAAAATACCGAAATGAAATTCAAGAATATCTCTATAATTCTCGTAAACAAGATTTAGAAAGGGATCTTTATACCATTTTTGAGATTGACGAGATAGAAAGAGAAATAATGGAAAATCGCTATTCTGGGACTTATTCATTTGATGATGATGAATTAGGTACGTTTCCTAAAGATTGGGAAAATCTATCTTACCAGGGATGTAAGGTTCATGTAATACATGAATTTAATGAGCATAGAAAAGTGTTATATATGGATAATGGAGATACAGGGGAAAATTTTAGAATTAAGAATGTATTTACACAAGAACAGGCTAATGGAACCGTGGAACTTTGGGCTTCGGTCGATGATTTTTCTGAAAACAGAGGAATAAGGATTGAATTATTTTCAGGTGTATCTGAAGCCTTAAAAGAAAGATTATTTGCTATACAGCTTGGGGAATATTTTTATTATAAAGTTGATAGGTGGATAAGATTATCCCCTACTATACCTCCATGTAATACAAATCAGTGGTATCATATTCGGATCGATTTTGAGCAATCAGATCAAAAATATATGGATTTAGGTCCTAAACAATTTCAAGTATTCATCAATGGAGACAAATTTGGACCTTTTACCACTAAATTAACAGGAAATGCTACCCTTCTATCAATAAATAGCATGAATAGAAGAAATGTGGTAGCTCATATTGATGCGATAGGATATTCCTGGGATCCTGATTATACGATAGGAGATAATTTCCAGAAAGAAATGATTCCTATGAATATCCTAGCTAAGATTATTTTGATGAAGAGGCGCTATTTAACGTTTATAAATAATATAGAAGAAAAATTTGATGATAAAGGAAATGTCATCGATCATGCGATAAAGGCTAAGAATGAACTGTTTAATTATTATGTTAAAATTAACATTGGGAAGAAAATCCCTGTCTTTTATAGAAGTATGGGCGGAAAACTAAAAATAAAATTCGTGCCAATTCCCCCGATTCCAGAACCTCGGTTTATGTTTGTTGAGAGTCATAAACTTACCAATTTTCCAGGGGATTATGGTGCGGGAACAGTGATTAAAACCTTTTCTCTTTTACCCAGAGAGGTTACTGAAATCAGCATAAAAACGTGGAAAAAAACTGAAGAGACAACTCAGAAAGCGTCTTCAATACTCGATTCTTACACTACAGAAAAAGCAGATGAGTTTGAGAGAAATATCCAAGCTGAAAGTGCTAGAACCTCAAAGATTGACACTTCTTTTTCTTATAATGTTAATGCTAGTGCTAGTGCAAGTTGGGGTTGGGGGAGAGCAAGAGTTTCTGCAGGCGCTAGTAGCAGTACTAATTCCTCAAGAGAGGAGTCTGCTAAAAATGTGATGAATGCAACTGCGAAACATGCCCAAACCGCAAGCGCTCAACGTGAAGTAAATGTAGATACTAGCTATGAACGAAGTGTAGAGGAAGGTATAGAGACTGCGACAATGAGAACAATCCGTAATTTAAATGTGACGAGAACAT
The DNA here is from genome assembly GCA_048941385.1 of Promethearchaeota archaeon. Taxonomy (GTDB): domain Archaea; phylum Asgardarchaeota; class Lokiarchaeia; order Sigyniarchaeales; family SOKP01; genus Loki-b32. Next base: position 134 of record JBHLNR010000289.1, on the reverse strand, counting down.
TAAATTTTACATTTCGGCAAATGAATCAAGAATTTCATTCAATTCTTCATTTAACTGATTTGAGGTTAGCATTTTATAATGGATATCCAGGGAGTTATCGTGAATACGCTTTATCTGATTTAGGATACATGATT
>JBHLNR010000086.1:0-14850 GCA_048941385.1 Promethearchaeota archaeon | reverse complement strand
GTAATATTATGAATTTCATTAGTGAATCTTAAATCTTCTAGCGAAAAAAAAATAGAAAACCTTAATTTTATATTTCATTATAATTATTTTGATAAAATTATTGAATATTTCTCCATTTAGACTCGTATTATCTTATGGCTAATCCTTCAAAATCAACCTTGATTAATCAAATAAAATCGGAATATAGGAAGAAAATAAAAGATTTAGAAGCTAAATTAGCAATAAAACATAAGGAATTGAATCAAATCGAAAGATTATTAATACATGATACAAAAAGAGTAGATCATTCTGGTATTACTAAATTAAAGTCTGAAAAAGGTAAATTAAATGCAGATATTATACAATTAAAAAAGGAAATTAAAAAAGCTAATAAAGAACGAGCCAAAAATCTAAAAAAAATTGTATAAATATAGCGGATCACCTAATCCTTTCCTTAATATTTCTAATAGTTGCTTCTCGCATGGTCTCTACTGGGATTTTTGAAAATTTCTTTACCAAAGTAATCGCTTCACTTTTACAATTAAACGTACATACACCACATCCTATACATCTATCAAAGTTGACTTAATTTGTTTATTTTCATTATCCTCATCCATTAACTTAATTGCAAACATAGGACATAATTCAGTACATTTTTTACAGAAAATACAATTATCTTTATCATATTGAGGTAGGAAATTTGAGCTTGCCACGGTATTAGGATTACTTAATTGGTGAATACCTCTTAACATCACACAACAATCACGATCGCAATTACAAATAAAGGTTGATTTCCCTGTTATATTTTGAGTCGTATGTACTAATCCTGCTTTAGCTGCCGCTATTAAGGTTTCATGTAATTAAGTAGAATTTTATGAATCAAAAAAGGCAAATTGAAACATAACAGTTAATGTATAATTTTATAATATATTGGAATTATATGTTTTTAGAAGAATATAAAAATTTATATAATATCAAATAGCTCGAAGAGTAACAAAAATGACGGAAGAGCACCTTAAAAATAAAATTAAAGAGTTAAGATCAGAAATTCAATTGAAGAACAAAGAAATAAGTGATCACCTTGATAAAATAGATTATCTTGAAGATATGATCATGGAGATTGAGGCATCTTTAACTAAGAAAGAGGATGAGAAGGATTCTTCATTATTAAATATTCAATTAAAAGATTTGCACGAAAGAAATCGCGAGTTAAAAAACAAAATCAGCTCTATACGATTAGAAAATATAAAACTTAAACAAGAACTTGAAAAGATTAAAAAAGGATTTTTTGATAAATCCTCATTGATTCAAGTTGTTGAAAGCAAGGTATCTTCAAATGAATCTAAACCCATTAATATTAAAAAAACAGAAGTAAGTGAAGACTATACTTTTGAACATGAATTATTCAACTATGTACAAATAAATTGCCCTATGTGTGAAAAAGAGAAGAGTTTGAAGATTCCAATGAAGATTATAAATCAAAATCTAGTTATAACAACAATTAATATTCCTAAAGGAATGATTTGTGAACACAGCTTTCAAGTACTTATAGATAAGTCTTATAAAATTAGAAGATATCAACTTATCGACTATGAATTTCATTTATTAGAATTCTCCCAAAATATTGATAAAGAAGTTATTGCCCAAAAAGACGATGACATTACTTCTTTCATTTCTCTTCCATTTTATCAAGATATTTTAAATATTTTTAGAGAAAGCATCGATGAAAGAGAAGTTTTAGGGACTGCAATTTTTACGGGTAAAGGGAAGGTAATATATGCTTCAGTTCCCTCAAACATGTTATTTAATATAATTAAGGAATTTGAGTTTAGGAATGAAAGACAACTTCAGGCTATGACCAAAATGTATATTGAAATGAATAACTCAAAAAAGATATTTTCTGAATATATTCAAGTATTAGATATATACATTATTTTTGTTATAATTTTCTCCGAAAGAGTAAATTTTGCAACAGGAACTATGATATTTAGAGATTTATTAAGGAAAGTGGAAACAATTACTAAAAATTAAACGTATGGACTAATATAGATGTTTCCTTTTATTAATTCTGAAATAATAGCATTAAACTCCTCTTGATAATTCTTAGATTTTTGTAAATTTTGGTGTAATGATTTAGTTCCGTTAATTTTGTTTTTTGAAATTTCACCCTTAGCAGGTATAATTTTTATAATTGAAGGGAGGAGCAATAAAGCTAAAATTTCCAGTGAATAATAATAAAATTTTTCTAAATAGGATTTTATAGTTGTTATCAATATTTTTACAGTATCGGGAGATTCATGACTCTTTAAAATTAAAAAAGTATTATTTCCTTCCCCCAAATTTAACTTTCTAAAATAATAATCAGGGATTAATTGATTATTAACAATATTTTGATATAGTTTAGTCATCTCTGTAATTGAAACATTACTTTCACCGATTTTTAAAATATTATATTTATATTCACTATTTCCACTGGTTAAGTAAATTTCTGGGATACCTTCGAGTTCTACATTATTGAAAAGTTTATTTAATTCAAGATAAGCACCAAGCTTATTTGAAAATATGTCTTGCATCGTTTCATTATTTGGATTTTCTATCGCATAATACAAATTACGCTGTAAAAACAAATCTAGGTTACCAAATTCCTCATTTTCTTCAAATATAATACCTAATATACCTTCTTTTTGGCTTCTGCGATCAAGGTTACCTGTGAAACAAGAAACGCTACGATAATTTTCAAATTTTATTTCTATATGAGTAGATGAGTCAAATCCGGCATGAGACATATATAATTTAGATATAAATTCTTTACTTAAATTTATAGGATTTTTATAGTAAAAGCATTTAATTTCTGGTCCTCTTATCTCATCATGTATTAATAAAAACATTCCTTGTGGCATTTTTTTGATCTACCTCCTATTCAACCCATAAATTTCTAATTTGTAAGGCAACCTCCTTTCCCACATTTTCAACTTCTTTTAGAATATCACTATCGAAAGCGGATGAATCTAAAATAATTACAAGCATTAGATCTTCTGTGATATCAGTTAATAACATATAGTTAGAAGAAGTTTTTAATCTAAATTCTTTGAAAGCTTGTAATTGCATATTTTTAGTTACTTTATCACAGGTAACAATCAATAGTGAGATCATTCCAATAACAACCTCCTCTTCGGATCCATTTATAGTAGACCCACACGCAAGTCCACTTGATTTTTCGATTAATAAAGCATCTTTAACACCCTTTTGATCCTTTAATAATCTTAGGATTGATTTAATAAAGGTGGTTTTAGGGGAAATATCTCTGATTATTCCACTCCAAGCTGTGAACAAGGATTCATCAAAAATAGAGGTTGAATGGAAGTTTATTTCAGAAGATATATTCTGTGCTAATAACTGTTTAAGGTACGAAATTAGAGCATTTTTATCGTGAATCAGATCTATTTTGTGAAAAAAAACATGCAATTTAACAGATTGATTATACAACAATATTTGATTTACACTCCACTCAAATTCTATACGAGCATTTTCAAATCTGTCAAGATCTGATGCGTCAACCACATATAAAAGAACAGAAGCCTTTTGAAATATATTTTTTTTTAAAGGTCCATGATACTCATCAAGATATTGTTGTTGTCCTCCTAAATCCCATATCATTGGTTTTGTAATAGAACTTACTTCAAATTGTTTATAATCAATTCCTTTTGTTGCGGTTGATTGCATTAGTTCCCAGGGTTTTTTCCCTTCAAAAACACGCTGGTATATGCACGACTTTCCTGCGTTTGAAAGCCCCATCAAAACAATTTTTTTTATTTCTTCTGACGGTCGTTCTTTAAATTCTCCCAGAATCTCAGACACAGTGCCTTCAATAAAAGTAATATCATCAGCTGGTGCTAATTCCGTTAATTCTTCTTTTATAATCCAAGCTAACCTATTACTTGGAATATTCAAATTTTTGGTTTCAAAAAACTGTTGAAGATTATCTATAATTTGTCCTTCTAATATCCCTGTTCTTTCAAAAACTAATTGATTTCTATACCAGATATCAATATTAAGATTTCCATCTCTTGCACTCGTAATACCTAAATGATATAGGGTCCCGGGAATTTTTTTCATAATTCATTCCTTCCAAATTTTCTTATATTTCTAAGATAGGTATCTTTTAGGGAAAGAAAATACACTTTGCTCCTTATTTATTATGGGTTATACGTAAAAATAATAATAAAAGGTTTTAATAAATTTATTTATATTTATAATTTTCGCTATAAGAATTTTTGCAGACTATTGTATTTTATTTGAATAGAAAATATATTTTAATCTCAACTTAACATTTTAAGCCAACATATTATTTACAGAATTATGATGATTAGAACTTTGGGGTTTCCTATTAAAAAAATCATGCTCAATTAATGAAAAAGTAGTATTTAAAACATCTGGGGGGGTGTGTATTCTCGGAAACTATATTTTTCGTTACAAATTTGCTTCAAATCATCTCCTAAGTAATCATTTTAAACATTCATTCTTTTTGTTTCGAAATTTTTCAATATTTACTACTTCTCCATCTTTATGTAATTGTACTAAAAGCTGAGAAATTTCTTCACATTTTCCATATAATTGGGCCGCAATTTCATATTTGTTCTCACTTACAAATAATTCTGCCTTTTCATTTAAGTCATATCTATAAATTTCTAGATTTAATATCTTCAATTTATTATGTTGAAAGTAATCAACTAATTCTGATTGATAAAAATTCACTGTGTCTATGTCTCGTAGCTTTTTCGAAATTTCGATGATATCATAGAAATTTTCATAAATTTGAACTGAATCACCTTGTACTTTTACTTCTTCTAACTTTTTTATCCTCTTTTCGCGTTCCTCGATTAATCCGTCAATCCCTGTAATCAGTTCTGAAAACAATTGTGCTTCTTCTTCCCGCCCCAATCTCAAAAAGAAATCTCTTCCAAGCTTAAATTGCTCTTGAGCCTCTAAATAAGCGCCTTCAATGAATAATTGTTCACCGTTTTCCCTGATTTCGTTGACATATCTCTCTAATTCTTCCTCTGTGGTTACTTCTTTAATAGGTAGTGTTTGATCTTGTATATCACCAGGAGTTTTACTTATAATTTCCTCACCTTGTAATGTAAGTTCTTCTCTTGAGAGCTTACGTATATGTGAGGAAATAATCTTAAAGGATATCTTCTCGCGTGGAGGAATAATATCTTTTTTTAATTTTTTTCTTACTATTACCATAGCAGTAATAGAACCTATTATACTTACTAATATTATTATGATTATAATAACAAAACTATTGTCATCTGGAGCACCATTTCCAAATGAAACAACCGTAAAGCTCCCCATTGTATAACCACTTTGATGTCCTGTTCCATCAATTTGAGCCAAGAAATAATAATACCTACCAAGTGGAAGAATATCAGGCAATTCACAATAGCTACTATCTGGACCTGTATTTGTAATATTAAAAGTATAAACATTATCTGTTTCATTATCAATGATTAGGATAAAATATAAGATGCCTGAAGGGTCATATCCCTCTGTCCAGTCAAAAGTTAAAATACCACTAACATCTCCACTTGGAACCACGGTTAACACGGGAGATGGGGGAGCTATTGTATCTTGAACTGTGATATTACCAATTAAAGAATTCCAATTACCACTATTATCTTGCATATAAATTTTGTACTGATAAACAATCCAGTTATCTGGTGTCCATGAATTAAACTCCCATCTATCACCATAAATATTTTCCATAGAATGATTAGTTCCCTCAAGTTCTATCAAGGTTTGGTTAATACCGGCAAAATCATTGATGTCTATTCTAAAGATGGGATTATCCCCTAATTCTAAGGGATCAGCACTTTCATACAAATTAAAATATGTGGGTAAGACAGTATCTTGAAATAATATCGAACTACTAGTATAGTTCAAATTATCATTATTGTCAGTGATATAAATTCTATAAGTATAATTACCTATGGAACCAGGCATCCAAGAAGTATATTGCCAAATATCACCACCAATGTTAATCATAGTATGATTAGAGTATTCATATTCTATTAAAACTTCTTTAATGTCTGCTAAATCGGTTGCATTAATCGAAATAACCAATGGGTTTCCTAATTCGACAGGACCAGGAGGTTCAGTCAGATCAGAATAAAGAGGAGGTGTGTTATCTTGAACTAAAATCGAACTATTAATAAAGCCCCAATTGTTGTTATTATCTTCAGCCCATATCGTATAGGAATAATTTCCAGTAGAAGATGGACTCCAGGAAGTATACTGCCATGCATTTCCTGAAAGATTTGTCATGGAATGGTTGGTTCCTTCAAATTCAATCCAAACTTGATTAATATTTGATAAATCAGTAGAATTTACCGTTATTATTACTATATTACCAAGTTCTAAGGGAGCTTCACTCACAGTAAGATTCTCAATCACAGGTGGAGTTGTATCTACAATATCAAAACTACTAGAAAATGAATTCCAGTTGTTGTCACTATCATTTGCGTAAATAGTGTAAAACACCATACCAACATAGGATCTAGTCCAATTATATTCATAAGTATTTCCACTAATATTAGTCATCGTATAATTATATCCCTCTAATTCAATAAAAACTGTTGAAACATTGGTTTCTTCGTCAAATACGTCAACATTTATAGTAATGATATTACCCAGTTCTAATGGATTTTCACTCTCGGTAAGATTTTCTATTGTAGGTGCATTTGCTGATATCACTGTTATGGTTCCACTGGTTTCGTTCCAATTGTTTTCGATATCTTCCATATAGATTTTATAGGGATAGATTCCTGTGGAATTAGGTTTCCATTTGCTCCAACTCCATTTTCCGCTTATTAAGCTCATTGTGTGGTTAAAAGAATCATATTCTAAAAGTACTTGATTCACTCCTGACCCAGGAGAATCATAAACCTTAATAGTAATTGTTTCGTTTTGCCCTAACTGTAAAGGATCTGCACTTTCAATTAGATCTGAATAGGTTGGTGGGGTAGTATCAATTACTTCGATAGAGCCTATTGTAAAATTCCAATTATTACAATTATCTTCCATCCATATCGTATATGAATAATTACCCACACTACTGGGAGTCCAACTATCATATTGCCATGTATCTCCACCAATATTAGTCATGGAATGATTAGTACTTTCAAACTCAATTTTTACTTGATGAATGCCCGAAGGATCGGAAACATTTATTATAATAATTTCAGTTTCCCCCAATTCTAAGGGATCTGAACTTTCTGTTAAATTTGTATAAGTAGGAGGTTCTATATCAAGATTATTTTCTGGACCTATGATCAAGAAGGATTGTGGATTATATTGGTTATTATATTCAGTCGAAATCCAATCAGAAGAGTGCACAACATTTGATATGCGAACTTCATCAATACAACCGATCCACTCTTGATCTTCAACTACGGGGCTATTTCCTATGTGTAAATCAGTATTTCCTAGTGTTGAGGTTCCTGAATAGTAAGAACTGTTTACTTTGATTCCATCAATATAAATATTAATTGAATTATTGTTTGCATCAGCCAATCCTACAATATGATGCCAATAGCCATCATTAATAAGCGAAAGGTCAGCTGAAACAAATTCTGTTTGGTTGTTTACATAGTAAGCAATTTCTGTATTACTGAATTTACCTAACCAATAGTTTTGACTACCAGGAATACCTCCCCATTTTGCTAAAATAATATCTGCTGTGTTAGTATTATGTCCTGTGGGTGTTTTTACCCAAGAAGAGACCATTATATCTGTCGATAATTGAAGACTTATTGAATGAGAAATATTAATGTGACGTTCATTGATGTCACTGTTGTCCTCTATAGAAAGGCTGCCATCAATAATTCCTGGTTTCTGATTATCTGAAGTTAAATTATCAGCAGTTCCATCATTGTTATTTAAAGTGCTATCAAAAAATTGAGGTGCGGGATCAGTAGGGTTCTCTTTTAAATGCCAAACTCCGTTATAATCACTGTTCCAAACCCCCTCTGGGTTTTCACGTGATCCCATCGTTGAATTACCGTAATACATACGAATAATTGTATTCTCTAAAGTCGATAGTCTTGGTATCAATACCCAAGTTACAAATTGAGCATGAGTACCGTTATAACTCTGATTAAAAACTTCAATTTCATAGTCTAACCATGCACCATTGTAAGCAAATGCAATATCATCCCCATTCATTTGGGTTTTATTTGGTAAATCTTCGTCAAATATTGAAATCAGCAGTGGAAAATTATAAAGATCGTGCGAACCACTTATCAATGAGTGGTTTATTGTAACTTCTTTATAGAATTTGAAATAATCTTCATCAGGGGGAATACCTGATACAGTATATTCTTTTCCAATAGAAAAAAATGAATTTGGATCATATTGATTATTATATTCTGTATTAATCCATCCTGCTGAACGAGCTATATTTGAAATACGAACTTCATCAATAGTTCCATTGAAACTCCTTCCATCATGAGTATTTCTACCAATATTAATATACCTACGATTATCCCTTACAGTTCCGCTATGAGGTGTAGAAATGTCAAAAGATCCATCCAAATAAATATTTAAATCTCCATCATATACAAACACAAAATAAGTGAATTGTGTAGTAGGTAAAACTACAGATGAATCTACATATTCAAATCCTGATGTTGTCCAAACATTAACTCTAGGAACCCCTGTTGATCGCAGTTCCATACCTGCATCAAAACTACTACCATCAGTAGTATTATCATATTCAATTATTCCACAAAAATCTAATTGAGTGCTAAGTGGTTTTATCCAAGCAGATATTGTAAGACTTGAACAACCAGCTAGAAGATTGTTTTCTTCTGTACCAATGTTGTCATCATTTCCATCAAAATCTATGCTTCCATCTATTTTCCCAAGAATTTGATCTCCAGAATCCATTGAACCATAAGAAGAGCCATTATTATCATTACTCGTACTATCATAAACGGTTCCTGTCGGATCCTCAGATAAATGCCAAATACCTTTATAATTATCATCCCAAACCCCTTCTGGATTTTCTTGTGCTTCTATTGTTGAATTCCCATAGTACATACGAATAATTGTATCTTTTGAGGTGGCAAGTTTCGGAATCCGAACCCAAGCAATTAACTGTGCATGAGTACTGCTATAAGATTGATTGAAAAGTTCGATTTCATAGTCTAGCCAAGCTATATCATTAGCAAATGCAATATCATTCCCTGTTGATTGAACATCATCATGTAAGTCTGAATCAGAAATAGAAATTAAAATAGGAAAATTAAGAAGATCATCTGGACCACTTACTTTTGTGTGATCTATTATTAATTCTTTATAATATGCAAAATAATGAGCATTAGGTGGATGATCTGATACAGTATATTCTTTTCCAATTGAATAAAATGAATTTGGATCATATTGATTATTATATTCGGTATTAATCCAATCTGCTGAACGAGCCGAGTTAGAAACTCGAACTTCATCCAATTTAGCACTAGAAAAAGTAGAAGGTGAACCACCAGGAGAATTTGTTAAAGCATTTATATAAAATGGTTGTGTGTTATCAAGAGAGCCATAACTAGGGATTGGGAAAAGAGCATATTCATCCCCATCGATGTATAATCGCAAATAATCCTCATCTCTTACCAATACAACATGATGCCAGGTGTTATCATCCATAGGTGTACTAGTTTCAATATATTTATTTACAGTATTATCATCAATTTCTCCCCTTAACCTATCTAAAGTAGTTGTCCAAATTGAATATCTTATTCCACCAATATAAGCTCCTTTTCCAGCAAGGAACCCATTTTCAACACCATCGTAATTAAACCATAAAGATAATGAAAATTCACCTGAACCTACATTTAATGAAGAATCATCGGTGCAATTAATATAATCTTGTACAACAGTACCACCCTCAAAATCAATACTACCATCAATTTGACCATTTACCTGATTATTACTATCTAAATTATTCACTGTCCCATGATTCTTGTTTGATGTACTATCTTTCATTTGAGGGGATGAGCTTGAAGGATCTTCACTTAAATGCCATACTCCTTTGAAATTTGACTCCCAAACTCCCAATGGATTTTGTTGAGGAGCCATAGTAGAATTTCCGTAATACATGCGAATAACCATATCCGTTGAAGAAATAAGATATGGAATTCGAACCCAAGCAATAAATTGAGCATGTGTAGTATTATAGTTTTGATTGAATAACTCTATTTCATAATCTAACCATGTAGAGTTACAATTAAATGCTATATCATTCCCGTTTGGTTGGACATGATCATGCAAATCTGAATCAAAAATAGAAATTAAAATGGGAAAATTGAAAAGATCACCACTCACCATTGTATGGTTAATTGTTATTTCTTTATAATATGTGAAGTAATGAACATAAGGGGGATTAACGATATCTTCTATTCCAATTGAATAAAAAGAACTTGGATCATATTGATTATTGTATTCAGTAGCTATCCAATCATCCGAACGGGATATATCTGAAATTCTAACTTCATCAATCGAACCGTCCCACCATTCACCAGTTCCATGGCTACCGATATAGAGAGAATCATCAGAGGTATCAAGTGGAGAAGAAACACTATCTTGGGTTTGATAACTACTTACTTCAAATCCATTATGGAACAACCTTAAATTATGGTCTCCTGATACCCCATCCCATGACAAAACAACATGGTGATACGTACCAGTAGTTATGAGGTTATTTGGACCTCTCACATGATATAGGCTGCTCCCACTCTTAAGATAACCGTGAAGTATACCACTATAGTCAGTACGTAAAACATATATTTCACTCCCCTTAGTAACAATTCTCCTTCTCTCCTCCACATCATCTTCGATCCATGCTTCAATCGTAATGGCATCTGTAATATTCAAGCTGGAACTATCCCCAACTGTTATATGCGCATCGGTTCCATCAAAATCATCAGCACCATCAACCTTACCAACAATATCCTGATCTAAACCACCAATGGCCGTTCCATCATTCTCGTTAATAGATGAATCGTAATGTGTGCCTGATGTTTCGTGTAAATGTTGAACCATAATATAATTATCATCCCAAACCCCTTCTGGATTTTCTTGAGGACTCATCGTTGAATTGCCATAATACATACGAATAATTGTATCCATTGAGGTTGAAAGGCTTGGAATACGAACCCAGGCAATTAGCTGAGCATGGGTGGTGTTGAAAGTTTGATCGAAGAATTCAATTTCATGATCTAACCATGCTGTATCATTAGCAAATGCAATATCATTCCCTGTTGATTGAACATCATCATGTAAGTCTGAATCAAAAATCGATATTAATATAGGAAAATCTTTATGATTCCCTGTTCCAGAAACCTTGGTATGATAAATAGTGATCACCTTATAGTACTTGAAAAAATATGTATTAGGAGGATTGCTTGATGATGTTTGAATTAAAGAATTCGGATTATCCATTAAATTCTCAGAATTCCTTACATTGATACTGCTGTTTGGAAAGAGTATAATTGAAATTATATTAAAGATAAGGATAAAGGAAAGAATATAAAAATACTTTCTTTTCAGTTTATTGTTATTTCTAATCGTTGTTGTTTCATCTCATTTAATTCAAATTGATCTAATAAATATACTAGTCTTTTAACAAATCAGTACAAAATACTCTTATCTTTAAAAATAAAGAGAAAACGCGTATATAAATTTAATTTATATTATCGGTTATGGTATAAGAAATAGGTTTGAAATAGTGTCTCTTTCATTTCTTAATTCAATAAAAACCTAAGCAGGAGGAAGGATATATTGCCTTTTCTTATTAATTTTTTTTTTTAGATTTTTCAAATGTCTTCATAAATAAATCTTAATAGCTAGTATACTTATTACAAATTAGTTTTATTAGAACATTCAGCTTTTTTCTTTCTAAATTTTTCAATATTTGCTACTTCTCCATCTTTTTGTAATTGTACGAATAAAAGAGAAATTTTTTCACATTTTCCATATAATTGAGCTGCAATTTCGAATTTATTCTCATTTACAAATGATTCTGCCTTTTCATTTAAGTCATATCTATAAATTTCTAGATTTACAATCTTCAATTTATTATTTTGAAAGTAATCAACTAATTCTGTTTGATAAAAATTCTCTGTATCATTATCTCTTAGTTTTTTTGAAATTTCGATTATATCATAGAAATTTTCGTATATTTGAACTGAATCACCTTCTACTTTTACTTCTTCTAATTTTTCTATTCTTTTCTCGCGTTCTTCTATTAACCCTTCAATTCCTGTAATCAATTCCGAAAACAGTTTTGCTTCTTCCTCTCGCTCCAATTTCAAAAAGAAATCTCTTCCAAGCTTAAATTGCTCCTGAGCTTCTAAATAAGCACCTTCAATGAACAATTGCTCACCTTTATTTTTGATTTCGTTGACATATCTTTCTAATTCTTCCTCTGTGGTTTTTTCTTCAATAGATAGTATATGATCTTGTATACCACCAAGAGTTTTACTTGGAATTTCCTCATCTTGTAACGTAAGTCCTTCCCTTGAGAGCTTCTTTATATGCGAAGAAATAATCTTAAAAGAGATCTTCTCACGTGGAGGAATAATATCTTTTTTTAATCTTTTTCTTACTATTACCATAGCAGTAGTAGAACCGATTATGCTTGCAAGTATTATGATGATTATAATAACCAAACTATTGTCTCCTGGACCGCCATTACCAAATGAAACGACTGTAAAGCTCCCCATAGTATAACTACTTTGTTTTCCTGTTCCATCAATTTGAGCCAAGTAATAGTAATACCTACCAAGAGGAAGAATATCAGGTAATTCACAATAGCTACTTTCTGGACCTAGATTTGTAATATTAAAAAAATAAACTTGATCTGTTTCATTATCAATGATTAGGATAAAATATAAGATGCCTGAAGGATCATATACCTCTGTCCAATCAAATGTTAAAATACCACTAACATCTCCACTTGGAGCCATGGTTATCACAGGAGATGAGGGTGCTATTGTATCTCGAACTGTGATATTACCACTTAGAGAATTCCAATTACCACTGTTATCTTGCATATAGATTTTATACTGATAAACAATCCAGTTATCTGGTGTCCATGAATCAAATCGCCATGTATCTCCATAAATATTTGTCATCGAATGATTCATTCCCTCAAATTCTATCAAGGCTTGATTAATACCGGCTATGTCATAGACGTCTATATCAAATATCGGATTGTTCCCTAACTCTAATGGATCAGTTACATCCAAATTAGAATAATCCGGTAGAATTGTGTCTTGAATTAATATCGAACTACTAATATTGTTCAAATTATCATTATTATCAGCTATATAAATTTTATATGTATAATTGCCTATTGAAGTTGGCTCCCAGTTAGTATAACGCCAAATATCAGAACCAAATTTCGTCATAGTATGATTAGAGTTTTCATATTCTATTAAAACTTCTTTAATGCCTGCTAAATCGGTTGCATTAATCGAAATAATAATTGAGTCTCCTAATTCGACAGCACTAGGAGGTTCAGTCAAATCGGAATAAATAGGAAGTGTTGTATCTTGAACTAAAATCATACTACTAATAAAACCCCAGTTATTGTTATTATCTTCTGCCCATATTGTGTAGGAACAATTTCCAGTAGAAGATGGACTCCAGGAAGCATACTGCCATGCATTTCCTGAAATATTTGTCATGGAATGGTTGGTTCCTTCAAATTCAATCCAAACTTGGTTAATATCTGATAAATCAGTAGAATTTACAGTTACTATTACGATATCACCAAATTCTAACGGATCCTCACTCACAGTAAGATTTTCAACTACAGGTGGAGTTGTATCCACAATATCAAAACTACTTGAAAATTGATTCCAGTTATTATCACTATCATTTGCATAAATAGTGTAATAAACGATGCCAACATAGGATCTAGTCCAATTATATTCATAAGTATTTCCGCCGATATTAGTCATTGTATAGTTATAGCTCTCTAATTCTATTAAAACATCCCACACAAAAGTCTCATTATCAACTGCATCAACATTAATAGTGATAATATTGCCTAGTTCTAACGGATTTTCACTCTCGGTAAGATTTTCTATTGTAGGTGCATTCGATGATATTACTGTTATGGTTCCACTAGTTTCGTTCCAATTATTTTCCATATCTTCCATAAAAATTTTATAGGGATAAATTCCTGTCGAATTTGGCTTCCATTTGCTCCAACTCCACTTTCCGCTTACCAAACTCATTGTATGGTTAAGGGAATCATATTCTAAAAGCACTTGATTCACTCCTGAGCCAGGAGAGTCATAAACTTTAATAGAAATTGTTTCATTTTGACCAAGTTGTAAAGGATCTGCACTTTCAATTAGATCTGAATAGGTTGGTGGGGTAGTATCAATCACTTCGATAGAACCTGTTGTAGAATTCCAATTATTGCAATTATCTTCCATCCAAACTGTATATGAGTAATTACCAACACTACTGGGAATCCAACTATCATATTGCCATGTATCTCCAATAATATTGGTCATATTTTCTGGATCAGATCCTTCAAATTCAATTTGAACTTGATGAATGCCCGAAGGATCGGAAACATTTATTGTGATAATTTCAGTTTCCCCCAATTCTAAGGGATCTGAACTTTCTGTTAAATTTGAATAAGTGGGAGGTGTTCCATCTAACTTGTTTTCTGGACCTATGGTCAAAAAGGATTGCGGATTATATTGGTTATTATATTCAGTTGCAATCCAATCAGCAGAACGAGCAACACTGGAAATGCGAACTTCATCAATCCATCCATCCCATAAATTATCT
>JBHLNR010000085.1:0-14896 GCA_048941385.1 Promethearchaeota archaeon | reverse complement strand
AAATCATTCCAGAGACAAGGTGAACAGTCGCTCAAGGAACTTTATTCATGGAGTTATTTTAAAAAGAAGATTTTGAGATATATTTTACCGTATCTTATTTTATATGCATTTTCTACATTTATTGGGTTATTAATCTATAGTTTTGACATTACTGCTATGTATCATAACCAGTATTACCCCAGTCATGGTTTTATGAATTTATTCATAGGAATCCTGCCTTTTTGGGGACCTGGAAATTGGTTCCTCCCATTACTCTTCCAATCTATCCTAATCTTGCCGATCCTTTATAAACTATTTACTAAGAAACCCATTTTAGCTTTAATTTTATGTTTTGCTATCGAGTTTGCTATGCAACTAACAGTATTTTTCGTTATTGGAGATCTATATCCTGGAGGAGTAATATCATGGCCAAAAGTACATCTTCTTAATATGTTTATGACTTCTGCATTATTTTACCTTTCTGGTATAGGTTTGGGTATATGGTTCTCATTTGAGCATAGACTTGAGCACAGCAGAAATTTCTTTATGTGGCTTTTATACCCAATCAGTCTAGCATTTATAGTAACCTATCAATTCTTTGGTTATCGAATTATCATTGGAGACCTTCCTCTGTTAAGAGGTGATTACCATTTCTTAATTTTTCCCTATTCTGCCTTTTTAGTTCTACTTGCTTTGAAATTTTTGCCTCAAAGAGCAAACGGTGCAATATCTAGAGCAATCTCTCTAATAGGGAAATCAACGTATCATATTTTACTTACTCAAATTCTTGGATACGGGATAATCTTCGCAGGCTTAGGTACTCATTACAATATATTTAGTGGGCCCGACCTTGCCGAAGGTCTTCTACGGGCATCATATTTAATATATGCATGGTTAGTTTTCATACCACTTGGGATTTTATGGTATAAAATTGATCAGAATAAGAATATCTATAGACGTCTTCTATATTACGTTAATTTTTTCTTGATCACATCGATTGCATCGATTACAATTTTCGTAATTCGAGGTGACTGGGCACCGATTCCTATTTATATTATTTTAGGCTATGCGGTTGCTGCGCTAATTTCTATTCTCTCAAGAAGAATCCGACTCAGAACGCGGATCATTGCGCTATGGACTTCGTTTCTAGTGTATAGTTTTATAATAACTACCCTTTATGTTGCTATGTTACCCCCTAAGGAATTTTTAACCCAAAACATTTCTGTTGGTGTATTTTTAATTGTAGCTGTAATTGGTACTGTTTTAGATTATAAGTTGATGAAGTAATGTAATATTAATTTTTTAATTTTTTTTTATTTTCGTTAATTTCCTGTATAAGTTCTTCAAACATTTTTAAATAGTATTCTTTTGGGCTCATAGTGATCATTTCCTTGTGTTCTACTAACCATTGTCGTTGTTTTAACATTTTTATACACAATCACCTCTTCTTCACATAGACTACATTCTGTCTATTTATTCATAAATCGGACTGATATAAAAAGGGATTTGGTATGAATTTGAAGATCTAAGAAAAATATTAATATAATAATTAACAAAAACTGGACTACAAATATTTTTAATAAGATTTTATAAATTTTTCATATAATATTTTTTTAAATTTCTTTATCTGAGGATTGTTTTTTATGAGTGTTGATGAAATTAAGAAAAAACTTAGGGTTGGAACGATAGGGTTGTGGGTAATATTCTGTATTACTACTATTGTGATGGTAGCATTGGTAGTAGGGAATGTTTTCAGTACTGATGATATTTGGATCCCCATTATCCCTATTGGTACTCTTCTGGTTTTTGCGGTTATGACTACAATAGTGGATTTTAGAACTGAACGGAGAATTAAAGTAGGCATTATTGGAATATGGGCAATATTTTTAATTACTACAGTTGTTTTTGCAGCTCTTATTTATGGTGAAGTTTTTACCCCTACTGAATATTGGATTCCAATAATTCCTCTTGGGTCCTTATTTGTTCTCGCACTTATTCCCACAATTTTAGAATACGTTTCAGGAGAAGTAAGGTATTGTCATAAATGTGGAAAAAGATTTGAAAGAAAATGGGAATTTTGTCAAGAATGTGGTGCAAGAGTGCTTACGGGTTGTCCATCTTGTGGTACGAAAGTAAGGGGAAATCCCAAATTTTGCTATAAATGTGGAACAAATTTGAGTGAAGCTAAAATAGTTCAAATCTATCGACCTTCTTTGAAACCAAAAATTAAGAATCAAGCTAATTTCTGTCATGAATGTGGTAGTCTTGCAAATTTAGAAGCTAAATTCTGTGGTATTTGCGGCGCTGCCCAAACGTAAAGGTTCTTTATTTTTTTTTTACTTTAAGTGTATAAGTTTGATTTAAAAATTTGTATTTTTGCATAAAATTTTATCGAGCTGAAACCGCAATTCGTTCTATCTCATCTTTACGTTTGACTGCCCTTGATTCCTGACTATTTTTAGCAGCTAAGATCAATTCTTGAGCTAAGTTTTCTTCAAATTGTTTTTCGCTGGAATGCGATCTCGCTCCAATAGCTTGAGCTAAATACTTCAAAGCTAAGTCTACTCTGCGCTGGGGCGCGATATCAACCGCAGAAGCATACGAGATCCCCCCCATTGCTATCTTTGTTGTTTCTTCTCTAGGTGCCGTGTTCACAATAGCATCGATTAGAATTTGAATAGGGTTTTCATTTGTAATTAACTCAATTAATGCAAAAGAGTTTTTTACACTTCTTAATAGTTTTCCCTTCTTGCCAGAGTTGTATGAACTTTTATGACCACGAATTCTACTTCCAATAAATCCAGGAGAAAGCAGTCTATTTGTAAAACGTTCAATTATAGATACTTTTGATGACTTCCAGAATCGTCGATGTTCATGTCTTCCAGCAGAATGAGGAATTATTATAGGTTTTAGATTGATGTATTTCGCTAAAGTTGGATCTCCAACTTCGATGTTATCAAAAGACCATTTATTAAAGAATTTAACCTCAGTTTTAGCTTTACTCATATTTCTTAACCTCATTAACGTAAGGGTTTTTCTTTCTTTCCAGATATAAGAGCATCTAAACTTACACCATTAACCTTAACAACTTTATAACGTACTCCCGGAAGATCTCCAATCGATCTCCCCTTTGCACCCCCAATTCCTTCAACAATAACTCGGTCATGTTCTTCAATGAAATTGAGTGCACCATCTCCGGGAAGAAAGGCAGTTACACCTTTTCCATTCTTTTTTAATTGGACCCTTACACACTTTCTTATTGCTGAATTAGGTTGTTTGCTTTCTCGACCAACTTTTTGAAGTACTATACCTAAGGCTTGACAACTTCCTTCCAAAGGATCGACTTTCTGTTTTAGTTTTAGTTTTCTTCTCTTATATTTGGTCTTTGACCATTTAAACTTTTTTCTATTAGCTTTTAACTTTCTGGCAGCATAAAGTCCCTTTGGCACTTATAAGGTCACCAAAATTATATTTAGTATAAACTGAAAAAATATATCCTAGAACTTAAAATTTATGGATATGAAATAGTTCATCGTTAATTTTTATTATAATCTTCAGAGCTAATATAAAAAAAATTCATTCCACTCTTAAATCAAGGCTTTTTATCGCGTTATAACATATTTCAATACAATTATTAAGATTTTTAGCTGAACATTTATCAGGAGTATCGCGTTTTGAATGAATATATTTAATATCACTATCAGAGCTGAAAAAAGCGACTTGAAACTCCTTATTTTCATACTTTTTAGCATAAGCACGAAGTATAACATGATCACTAGAGCCTGCTCCAAATTTCACCCATTCTTGTTTAATGGTTATCTTTTGTTGGGTTGCTGATGCTTCTAAAACATTATTAAGATTTCTATTTAAATCCTTTTTTTTGAACAAACCTAATTTATCTAAAAGCCCTATATAAGCTCCAACCATATCAATGTTTATGTTATAAGATTTATTCATGTCATAATCATTATTTAATTCTTCATAATGCTTCTTGCAGTAATGTTTCGAGCCCCATAAACCCCTTTCTTCAGCACCCAACCAAATAAAGATTACATCAGTCTTTTCTAATGGCTCATTTTTAACTAGTTTAGCTAATTCTAACAAAACAGCTATTCCACTTGCATTATCAATTGAACCAATTGATTTATCCGATTTCTTATTACCTAGAATGACGAGTGCCAAAACTATTAGTATAAATCCTATAATATTTAATGAGTTTCTAATGAAAAAGTATATTCTGTTATTTTGAGTAATCGAAAAAATAGAGAAGAGAGACCATATTGATATTATAAAAGTTAGAATAAAAAATGTGATCAATAGCATTGCGCCCATTTTGTATAAATTTATAGATAGCTTCATAGGGTATCGACGAGAGGCAGTATCATGATGAGCTGTAAATATTATCACAGGTCTTTTAGGGTAGATATCTTTAGCTCTAAAGGTTAGAATTAGATTTTTAGCCTCTTTCTTCTTACCAATGAACCTTGTTTGAGTATTATCAAAAAGATATTTAATATAAAAGAATAGGAACATAAAAAAAGCCACATTTAAGGGTAATATGCTCCAAGTAATGCTTGGAAATAATAGGATAATTTGGTAGATAAAGATGTACAAAAAAACAAACATGAACAATAAGTTCATACCGATAGTAAAAGTTTTAGTCCATTCAAAAGGTTCAATTGTGGGATTAATATTTTCTTTCTTTAATTCTTGAGTAATATAATTAATACATTTTGTCTCCCCATCTGTTGACGCATGACGGTTAAAAGCCATTGTGTTAACGTGATTTATTGCTGCCTGTTCATTATAAAGCTTTGATGACATAATTTTATCACAATAGAGATTTAACATCAAATTTAAAGAATTTAGGAAAAAATACTATATAATATTAGGATAATTATACATTTTTAGTATTAATTATAACATTATCCACTTCAAAATACCTTAATACAAGAACTTTAATTTTCCTTATCATGGATCCATCTTTTCCAATCGCTTTTCCGCGATCTTGAGGTCGTACAGTAATAATAACTGTTTTCTTGAGATTTCTACTTTCTTTTATCTCAATATTTTGAACCATAATAGAATTTTTCGTGGTTTGAAGGATATTTTGTATAAATTTATTAAGACTTTCTGAAAAAGCGATCACATCAATTTTCTTATTTAGTTTTGACTTTAAATCTTTAACATGTTCACCTGCTTTTCCGATAGCTTTTCCAACGTCTTGTTCCTTCACAAGGAAGATGATAACCTCAGAATTATTATCCGGGTTTTTAAAGATCAGGCAATCTTTAATAATAGCTCCAGAAATGTTATTGAATAGTGAGATAAGTTCCATTGCTTCCCTATCAATTTTAATGTTTTTCTTTAACATAGATATCAATTATGAAATATAATTAATCTTATCTCGTCCTCAAGGATAAGATATCTGAATCTCCCTCATTTATAATGCCAATTACAGAAATCATATATGGTTTTGCACAGGTTAATCCTAGATCCCAACTGGAACCTTTGTACTTATGAATATACATTTTATCTTTCATAAGTGATACATAATAATTTAACTGGTTTACTAAATCTGCTGGGCAGTTATTAGCAATAATAATCATTTTAAAGGAGGCATTTCTTAGATATTTCAATACGTTATTTTTCCCATATATGATTTTTCCTGTTTTATATGCTACTCTAATATTCGTATCAACATCAAATTCCTTCTTTTTCTTTCGGCTTAAATCAACCTTCTCTGTGACAGTATTTGTTTTCTTCCTTGCCATGATATTTTCAAATCGTGTCTATATAATTAGTAATAATAATAATTTAATTTTTAAGTTTTTTTCGGTATTTTCGTGTAATTTATTATTTCAAGAGGAGTTTTATTTTTTCTTCTGTCTTAAGATTTCTAGATTAGCATCAAGATCGAACATTACATTTACTCGTCCACTTCCGATGGGACTGATCTGCCCTACGATAACGTTCTCTGGAATTCCTTTAAGTCTTTCTTCTTCTCCATACAATCCTGCATCGAGTAATTGATTGACAGTTACCTCAAAAGCAGCTCGAGCAAAAACACTTGACTTCGAACCAGAAATTCCATGTCTACCAATTGATTGAATTGATCCTGAATAGCACATTAAATCTGCAAGAATAAGTAGATGTCTTAAATCTACGTCTAAACTCTGTTGCTCAAGAACTTTTTGGGATTCGAGTATAATCATTTGTCGGGCTGCTTCAATTCCATATAGTTTTTCTATCTCATGTATATGGTTTGAAACTGTTCTAGTATCATCCACACCCTCAATTTGGATTACACCTTGTAAATTAGTACCTTCTGTTTTAATAACCCATTCCTCGCCATCATCTGAGGGAGCTAGTAGACCTCTTTTTACACCTCTAATACCTTTAACTACTTTTTTTAGGATCTTTTCTCTTAGTTTTTGTAGACTCTGAAGATCTTCTATACCTGGATCTATTATAATTGAATTCCCTTCACGTTTGATAGTTCCTTTTTTCTTATATCGTTTTAAAATTTCTGGTATTTCATTGATATCAATTCCCTTTTTTTCACAGATATCAGGGATTAAATTCACAATAATTTTCCAATTTACAAAATCCAAATCAACATCAGAAGTAATTTGTTCTATTCGTATTTGTTCTATGCGATTATGAACTTCTATAGCCCTTCCATCTGTTTCTTTATATCCTTCAGCTAAATATACTTCCATAGCGGGGGTTGAAGGGAAACGCCTAGCATCAACTATTTCAATTAAGCGAGGGAGTCCTTGTGTAACACTAAACTCTTCAACTCCTGCATAATGAAAAGTTTTAAGTGTCATTTGAGTCCCTGGCTCGCCAATTGATTGAGCTGCTACAGTTCCAACTGGTTCTGATGTTTCTACAAGCGCATTATGGAAATTTATATAAATTTTATTAAGAAGATATTCTAATTGTACTTCTTCTAATTCCTCATGCTTGATTTTATTTCTAATCTTTTCGATTAGGTCTTCGGGAATTCCATCATTCTTTAGAATTTCCAATTGCTCGTCAATATATTTTTGAGTAACTTTTGCCATTTTCTACATTCCTTAAGTTTTTATTTTCTATTTACCTAATTTTTCTTTCTTCCAATCTAAATAGGTTTTTGTTTCTTTCCCTCTCCATATAGCATTCTTTCCTGTTTCCTCTTCAAACTGTTTAATCAATGTATCTTCTTCAGTTTTTTCTTCAATTTTTTTAAGAGGAGTAGGTTCTTTAGGTTCTGCTTCAGAAACTTTTGTTTTTGCTTTAGAGGTAGTTTTTACTGAAGTAGATTCTTGTTTAATTTCTTCACGTATGTTTTGTACATCAAGTGCTTTTGCTTTTAGCAATAAAACATCTAAGTTGACAGCGGCTCCATGATCAGTATGCATCGCATCTATACCATCATCACCAAACTTAAATTGTATTATGTTCTTATCTGAATTTCTTACAGTTCCGTCATTTTCTACAACCATATCCTGTAAAGCATTAACTAATCTCCTTTGCATATATCCGCTAGTAGATGTTCTTACTGCTGTATCCACGAGTCCTTCTCTTCCACCCATTGCATGAAAGAAGAATTCTACTGGTTTCAATCCATTCCGAAATGATGAGGATACAAAACCTCTTGATTTGGGTGAGAGATCGTTTACTTTAAAATGAGGCAACGTTCTATTACTATAACCTCTATTAATTCTTTCACCTCTTATAGCCATTTGTCCTACGAGTGCGGTCATCTGTCCTAAATTTAATATATTTCCTCTTGCACCAGATTTTGTCATAATAACTGAGTGGGCATCATCACCTATATAGAACGCAGCAGCTTCATTAGCCTTGCTTCTTGCTTCATTTAGTACTTGACGTATTCTTAATTCTAATGTCTCTCTCATTGAACGACCAGGTGCTCTTTTTAAAATTTCTGTATCACTTTCTAAAAAAGCCTTGATGAGTTTATCGGATTCTTTATTTGCCTCTTGTAATATTTTTTGAATTTCTTCATATGCATGGCCATGTACATAAACCTCATCTAAGCCCATTGTCATACCATTTTTTCTGATGATATATAATAACATTTTAGTAGCACTATCTAAAAACTGTCTTCCACGTGCATTTCCATGGTCTTTGATGATACGAGCTAAAATACTGTTTGGTTGCATAGCACCAAATGAATTCTCGTCAATTGTTCCTGTAATTAATTTGCCATTTCTAATCACTACATATGCATCGTATGCACAATTTTCTTCTTCGCAAACATCGCATTTTTTACAGAATTTTGATTTTACTTTGATATTTAAATCATCGGGGAATAAGCTACTAAATATATCTTTTCCAGAATATAAGGGTTCGGGATCATTTGTTATGGGAGTTAAATCTTCTAATCTAAAATTAGGATTATTATCAAATATTCCACCCGTATAAAATAATTTCAATGCTTCTTTTTTAGTATATAGCGAATCTTTACTGGTAAATTGAAAAACAGTTGATATAAAATCGTGAATTCCTCCTAAAATCGGTCCTCCAAAACGAGGTGAGA
Organism: Promethearchaeota archaeon; assembly: GCA_048941385.1. GTDB lineage: Archaea > Asgardarchaeota > Lokiarchaeia > Sigyniarchaeales > SOKP01 > Loki-b32. Next base: position 6,369 of record JBHLNR010000085.1, on the reverse strand, counting down.
GAATGTGTTCCTGGACTTTAAGTAATAATTCAGCTTCGGTTCGAGCTTCCTCACTTTGAGGTACATGTAAATTCATCTCATCTCCATCAAAGTCAGCGTTATAAGGCGGACATACTGTTAAATTTAATCTGAATGTTCGTCCGTCCATAATTTTAACTTCATGAGCCATAATTGACATTCTATGTAATGAGGGTTGACGATTAAATAATACTAAGTCTCCATCATTCAGATGACGCTCAACTGTAAATCCTGGAGCTAACATATCAGCAATTATTTTTCTATTCTTGACATAACGTAAATCAATTCTTCTACGATCATTTCGGATTATATAATTTGCCCCTGGATGTCGAAATGGTCCATTTAGTACCATTTGTTTCATTTCTTCGATGTTCCAATCATTCACATTTGTTGGAATAGTTAAAATTTTTGCTATTTCGATTGGAACCCCAACTTCATTAATACTAATATATGGATTAGGAGAAATTACACTTCTAGCAGAAAAATCTACTCTTTTCCCACTAAGATTACTTCTAAACCGGCCTTCTTTACCTTTAAGCCTCTGAGTTAACGTTCTAAGGGCTCTCCCTGAACGATGTCTAGCAGGTGGAATGCCGGAAACTTGATTATCGAAATAAGTAGTAATATGGTATTGTAATAGCTCCCAAAGATCTTCAACAATTAAATGAGGTGCACCAGCATCTATATTTTCTCTTAATCTTTGATTGATCCTAATAACATCAACAAGTTTATGAGTTAAATCATCTTCAGACCGGATGCCACTATCGAGCGTAATTGATGGTCTGGCACATACAGGGGGAATGGGAAGAACTGTAAAAATTACCCATTCAAGTCTAGCATTTTCAGGAGAGATACCTAAAATTCTAAGATCAACATCACTCATTTTTTTGAGACGTTCTAATATCTCAATAGGAGTTAATCTGCGAGAACCTTTTCCTTCTTCTTCTTCATAAAATGTGGTAGGTTTTTCAATAATGATTTTTTTCTTTTTAGCACCACAGTAGGGACAGACCTTAGACTTTCTAGCACGCTTAAACACTATTTTTGCAGCATCTTCATCACCTTCGAAGAAAATTTTTCTATGTGTTATTTGTTCTTGTCGAAACTTATCTTTTTCATCTTCAGTGAGCATTAATCGGGAGCATTCTGGACAAATACTACGCAATACTTTCAAGACTTTTTTAGCATACCCTACATGAATGACTGGGCGTGCTAACTCAATATGTCCAAAGTGTCCCATGCAATTTGAAACGAGATTACCACAAGTCTGACAACGTTGACCGGGCTCAATGGTACCAAGTCGTTGGTCCATAAGACCACTTGGAATTGGTAATCCGTCTTCATCATATGTATCTGCTGTTATAATGCGAGCGGCGGACATTTTTCTTATCTCATCTGGACTCAAAAGTCCAAATTTGATTTTTTCAATCATTTTAGTTCTAGAAAAAGTATAACTCATTAGTTCAATACCTCCATATTAACTTTGGAACACAATTTAATTAAAGAAGAAGAATATATCATAGGAGAAAACATCCTCTATAATTATGATGATTTTTTAATTTTGAAAAATAAGATAGTGAGTCTTCCACTGTAAGATATTTAGGATAGCAAATAATAAAAATTTTATCATTTTCGGGGAGATTTGATTTAGATTTCGAGATTTTAGCCATTTCAATATATTTTTTTATACAGTTTTAGTTTAAAAGAGTTTAATTTCTGGATATAATTTATTTATTTAGTAATGAAGATAATCGATTTTTTCAAGAGTAAAATAATTCTTTTTACAATTCAGATCTTAATTCTAAGTATTTTCCTATTTTATTCTGGTTATCATTTTAGCATTTCTTTCGATGGTACAGTCACGATCTCACAGAGGAAAATTATCCAATTTATGGCAAATTATGTCTTATTTGAAAGTTTATCCGATATGGTTTTTATATATTCTATCTGGTTTTGTGTTTCTTTAATTCCTATTATTCTTTATAATAATTTCAAAAAAGCCTATTCCATGAATTTAATGACATTTTTCTTTCCTAATTTCTTTGTTTTTGCTTTTTTATTTAATATCTCAAGAAATTATTTTAATTCTAATTTTCTGGATCACTTCTTACGTTCATTACTACTTGGGATTCTAATTTTTGTGATTTCTATAGGACTCTCTCTGATTTTAAGGAAATTTACTAAGCCAAAATCTGAAGAACAAATAGAGAGCTTAAATCTAATTGTAAGCAAGATAAAAACTAAATGCCCCGAGTGTGGAACAGAATTTAATTCAACGCCTATTTATTGTTATAATTGCAATTCAAAAATACTAGTAAAAACGGAGGAAGATGTCGGAATCAAATGATTACGCACAATCTTTAGAGTTGTTGTTTAATCCAAGAAATGTTGTTATCTATAGAATAAGTAATGCAGTGGATTTTTTTGTAAAAGGATTTAAAAGACAAAAATTTAACCTCGATAACTTATTCTTAATTTCTCCTAAAATGGAATCTTTCTTAGGGGTTAGATGTTATAAGACAATCGATGAAATTCCAATTGAGCAAATTGATCTGTTAATTTTGTCTATAAGAAGAGATCTTCTAGTTGAAACATTACAAGAAATTCTTACAAAAAAGAAAGTGAATTTTATTCATATCTTTACAGCAGGAACAGGTGAATTTGATCAAAAAGGTGTTGAAATAGAAAGTGAAATAAAAAAAATTTTGGAAAAATACAATAATACAAGAAGTATTGGTCCAAATTGTATGGGCATTTATAGCCCACGTGGAAAAACAGCTTATTATCCTTCCTTTCCTGAAGAACTTGGAAATATCGGTTTAATTTTTCAATCTGGGGATTTACATTCAAAAATGATCAAATTTGGGTCGCGAAGATATCACTTGCGATTTTCAATTGGAGTGAGTATTGGAAACTGTGTTGATATTCAGATTTCCGAAGTTCTGCAATATTTAAATGAGGATGAGGACACAGACGTTATTTGCGTCTATTTTGAGGGGATTTCACCAATTCATAAGGTTGAGGGCAAAAAATTATTGGAAGTTCTAAAAAGTATGAAAAAACCTGTTTTATTTATGAGGGGAGGAAAAACTGAGAGAGGACAAACTGCTGTATTATCACATACAGGATCAATGGCAACCAACAAGAACATTTGGAATGCTGTTTTTAAACAAACATCTATGATTGAAATCCCTTCTTCTCTAGATGAATTAATTGATATTGTCTACTTATTTTCTTCATATTTCTATCGATTTAAGACTCTCAAAAGAAAAATAGAATATCCTAAAAGTAAAAGGACCTTAATTTTATTATGGTCAGGGGGATTTGGAATTTTAGCAACAGACACCTTAATAGAAATGGGATTGGAAGTCCCTCACTTTAAAGGGAAAACTCTAAAAAACCTTACAAAGATTTATCCGATACGTGTGGGGAGTTTAGCGAACCCATTAGATTTACCTTTTGTAACATATCAAAAAGAACTTGTGGAGGTAACTAAGGCTGCTGTGGATGAAAATATTAGTTTAGTAATAGTAGAAACAGACGCGTGGAAGAATCAAGAAGGTCAAGAATTCAAAGGTTATTATAAAAACTTATTAGAAATACGGGATTATGTCGAAAACCAAAATAAGATTATGATTATTATCTTACATCAATATCCGAGTGAATCTCAGAAAATATTTATTGATATGCTTCTTAAAGATAAATTTCTTGTTTACCCTTCTCTTGAAGCTGCTGCAGTATCATTTTTGAAACTTTATGAATATGGAAAAAAAATGACAGAGCGCAGCAAAAAATTTTAATTTTATTTCTATTCGAAAACAATATATCTATTCTTTAATTTAAAATTTAAATGCTAGGTGAAGTTATCGCTATTTTAGCCGTGCTTACGTTTGTCGGCTCTAATGTAATATTTCGTAAAACAGAGCATGTGGCTAGTCCGACGTTTATCAACTTTTTTCGAACTGCAGTAGGAACATTAACGTTTATACTATTAGCTCTATTCTTAAATCAACTTAACCTCATTTTCCAAATCACGTGGGAATTGTGGTTAATTTTGATTTTAAGTTTTGTCTTTGGACAAGTAATAGGAGATACAGCTTATTTCTCTGCTCAAAAAGAACTTGGAACAACAATTGCTCTGGCAATCTCAATGACCTTTCCTTTGTTTACGTTTATTTTATCTCTTATTTTTCTCGAACGACCATTTAAACTTAATTTGGTTATTTCACTCCTGCTAATTGGTGTAGGAATCACAATTATAGGAAAATCTAAAACATCGGTTGAAAATTCTATTGAAATTGGGGATAACTCAGGGCAATTATCACTAAAAAAAAGATTTAAAGACATTTTTAGTAAGAATATTATTAAAGCAATTACTTTTTGTCTTACTGCATCTTTAGGATGGGCAATTGGAGCCGTAATGATTTATTTTGCAACCAATAAAATAGATCAAATTATTCACACACAAGAACTTAGTTCTATTATCGGAAATGTAATTAGATTCCCATTTGCTTTATTGATTTTAAGCTCAATGGTGTGGAGGGAGAATTATTTAAAAAAAGACAATAACTCTTCTACTCAACAAAAAATATCCTCTCAGATATGGGTTTTATTATTAGGTGCCTCAATTATTGGAACTTCACTTGGAGCATATCTATATACTGAATCTGTTCATCTAGCAGGACCGGATGTAGTAGCATTAATAGCAAGTGCTTCTCCATTATTTGCATTACCACTTACATATTTATTAAACAAGGAAACTATTTCGAAATTTGGCTTTATTGGGGTGCTTCTCACTATTTTTGGTGTGATTGTTATTCTTATTTAAAATCTTGAATATTACTCATAATATTGTTTAAATAGTTCTAATTCATCTGAAATCTTTTTTAATTCTGAGAGTTCATCTTCTGTAAGGAGTTTTTCTTCATATATATCATATACTTTCAAGTTTAGATTTTTTCTGACTTGTTTTTCTATTTTATTTATCTTTTGCTTAGTTGCGAAATATTTGATCATCTTAAATTTAAGCTTTGTAATTTTTTTCTCCCATTCACGAGTAAATTCACCATTTTGAATCTCTCTTAAGATTTCCATCATTTTAGGTCTAAGAGGAAGTTTCCTAAAGCGTATCCCACGACTCATAGCACCATATTGACTGGTCTGAGAGTGAAAATCAACCTGTTTAATTAATCCTACATCAGCCATCTTTTTATAAGTATACGCCATCTCTCCGCTCATATACATCTCAACTAATACAGCTTCTACAGGATATCCCGCCTCAATTAAAGTATAAATACTCGATAACAAAACCCTTCCAAATGCAGGACCAAAAGCTTGCTCATTAAATAAATCCAACTCCGCCTCTTGCCTAAAATTAATCATTATACCTCCTTTTTTCAAGGTTCCTATGGCTTTAGCAAGGGCTAATAATGTGTAGTTTGCTATACCAGTCGCATCTTGTTCAACCGCGATAAAGCTAAAAAATCCTTTATTATTAAGAAAGTTTTCTCTTACTCCAATACCTATCATTCTTGGAGCAATTAATAGAACATCAACATTTTTAGGAGGTTTCAATAATTTAAATCCAATATTATAACCACTCGCAAACACAAGTGTAGTATAACTCTTGAGAAAGGGCTTGATCTCTCTCTCGAAAACATCATTCATTATCTCGTCAGGAATTAGGATAAATATGATGTCTGATTTAATGGTAGCCTCTTTAATCGAAAAAACAGGAAAACCATCAATTAATGCAGTTTTTTTGTATTCATCTTCAATATTTCCAATGATGATTTTTTGCCCTGAATCTCTTAAATTAAATGCTTGAGCACGCCCTTGGTTGCCATAACCAATAATTGCGATAGTTTTTCCATCTATTTTTGAAAGATCTCCATCTTCTTCATGAAATATATCAACCATTATAGAATCACTTAGAATAAGTTAATTTATAATTATTATAAATAATTAGATTAGATTTAATTACTCAAGTTTATCATAATCTAATCCATTCATATCTAATATCTTAACGACAAGTTCCTTAAAAATTTGCTTTATATTAAAATTTTCTTTAGAAGAAGTCTTAAAAAAGGCACTCTCATCGTGCCGTTTCATAAATCGATCTATAACCAATTTATCTACTCGTGTCTTATCATCAACATTTTCAACAAGATCATTTTTTGCACCGATAAACATTCTTGGAGTTTCTGCATGATTGTGTTCACCTAATCGTTCATACCACCAATCTAACCTTAGCAGAGTTTGAAGGTCTACGAGACTAAATACCATAAAAATACCGTTGGCACCATTAATATAATATGGAAATAATTTTTTGAACTGTTCTCGGCCCCCAAA
>JBHLNR010000084.1:0-14990 GCA_048941385.1 Promethearchaeota archaeon | reverse complement strand
CATTCGATAAGAATTAAAATCTAAAGAAGATCATTCTTAAAAATTAAATATTATCTATATGTTATTTAAATATATAACTAACCTATTTGGTTTGAATCTTTATTATAAAAAGAGCGCTTGGCGATAAAATTAATGAGAATAAACAAAATGAGATTTAGAACTATGATGATATTAAAATTTAAGGAAGAAAAAGTAAGGATATTATCCATAATAATTTTGGTATTAATGTCATGTTTCTTAATTTTTTGCTTCGAAGTGATACTCAGAACTACAATCCTAGTAGCTCATTTTTTCTATTTTCCTTCGATATTATCATGTTTATGGTGGAAAAAAAAAGGTTTAATTATCCCTGGTTTTTTAGCAGCAGTATTAATAGTTCTGCATTCCTTTTTGTATAAGGATTTTTTAAGTCCTGATTCAATTAATAACTACTTAAGGGGCAGTTTATTAATAATCGTTGGTACAGTAGTATCATTATTATCTGAGCAAATAACAAAAAAGGAAGTTGAATATAATGAAATTATGTTAGATTTAAGACGTTCCAATGAAGATTTACAGCAGTTTGCTTATGTAGCATCTCATGATTTGCAAGAACCGTTACGCGCGATAGTAAGTTTTTCTCAACTTCTCGAAGACAAATATAATGATAAATTAGATAAGGATGGTAAAGATTTTATTCAATTTATTACGGATGGAGCAAAAAAGATGAATATTCTCATAAAAGATTTACTATCTTATTCAAGGATCACCACACATGCCAAACCTTTGGAAATGACAAACCTTGAGAATATTTTGAAGGATGCTTTGTTTAATTTGCAAGAATCAATAAAAGAGAGTAATGCTGTAATAACTCATGATGACATGCCTACTTTAAAAGTAGATAAAACTCAATTTATGCAGCTTTTTCAAAATTTGATAAGTAATTCTATAAAGTTTCGAAGAAAAGAACCACCTAGAGTTCATATAAGCGTAAAAGAGAGTATTGATAAGTGGACTTTTTTAATTAAAGATAATGGTATAGGTATTGAATCAAAATATTTTGATCGTCTCTTCAATATATTTTATCGTCTACATACTAAAGAAGAATATCCAGGGACTGGAATTGGTTTACCAATCTGTAAAAAGATTGTTCAAAGATATGGTGGAGAAATCTGGGTGGAATCGGAACTTGGGAAAGGTTCAATTTTCTTTTTCACAATTCCTAAAAAGAAACCCAAAAATAGCTTTTTTATAGAGCAATGATATTTTATGACAGCAAAATACAAATTAAACGGAGTTAATATTTTACTCGTAGAGGATAACGCAGCAGATATTCGTCTTATCACTGAAGTAATTCAAGAAATTGAAATTGTGAATAATTTACACGTAGTAAGAGATGGTGTAGAATCAATCGATTTTTTAAGGAAGAAAGGGAAGTTCGCAAATACAACTACCCCAGACATAATACTTCTTGATTTAAATTTACCGAAGAGGAGTGGATTTGAGGTTCTAAATGAAATAAAAAAGGATGATAATTTAAAAATAATCCCTGTAGTAATTTTAACAATTTCTGATTCTGAAGAAGACATAAGAAAAGCTTATATTCTTCATGCTAATTGTTATATAATTAAACCATTAGAAATGAATGAATTTAGAACAATTATCAATTCGATTATAAACTTCTGGTTTAAAATCGTAAAACTCCCTAATTCCTAGTATTATTCAATTTTTTTTTGCGAAAGTGGTTCATAAAATTCTGCAATTTCTGATTGATTATACGGATATTTAAGAAATAACCGAATTGTTTTCGGTTGATTTATATATAATGAATTATATAGTTATTATTGGATAACTTAGATTATATAGAATAATCAAAAGTAATATTAATTGAATGTTATTCGAATGATAACTGAAAATATAAAGTTTGGTGATTTTTACGGTAAAATGTCCTAATTGCGGTGAAGAATATTCATTAGGAAGGAAAATTTATCATGAATGTGATGGGTTTTCAATTCATCATGGTGTTATATGCCATGGGAGATGTCATGATTATCAATGGAATTGTAATTCAGAAAAAACACCTAATAAGAAACGACGATTAATCTTTAATGATTATTTATCAAATGATGAAAAATACATTGAATCATATAAACGCTAATTTTTCCCAAATTTTAGAAGATTAAACCAAAAATTTGCATTAAAGAAAAAATCCCTATACTTAGAGCATATAAAGGTATGAAAAATTTCCAAATCTTATTTGGGAAAACTCTTACTAAATAAGGGGCAGAAAGAGCCGCAAAAAATCCACCAGTAAATAATGATGGAAGAAGAATAAAATCCAAGCCAACCCCAGCATAACTAATCAGAAAAAAGGTTAAGATCCCTACAAAAGAAACAATTGATTCTGCAAAGGATACAATAGCAGTAGCACTTTTTTCATATATTCCTGATAATATTTGTCCCATTGTAATAACTGGTCCATATCCTCCTCCCCCAATACCTTTATTAAAACCTGCTAAAAATGAAAATGCTATCACCCTTTTCAGATGAATATTTTTCTGTTCCTTTAATTTTAGCCTAATAAATCCAAAAATCCCCATAAAAATGACAAGTATAGCAACATAAGACTTAATAACAAAATTTGGGAATTCAATAGCAAAATATGCAAGGAGAATTGATAAGAATATTGAAAAACACCCAAAAAATGCCATTATTAAAGCAAGTTTAGTTGCATCATTTAAGGGATTGAAAGAATAACGAACATTCTTGAACTCATGATCAAAAATTGTATCAATTAGCCCTGTTATTGTTTCTGAAATTAAGATTGTAGGAACAATTTGAAGTGGAGTATAACCTAATAAAAATAATAACGGAGCCAATGCAGTGCCAAAACCCATTCCTGCCATTGAATCCATTGATTCAAATATAAAAGCTAGTAAGATAATATGTATTATTAATTCCATAATTCTATAATCTTACAAGATAAAATAGAAGATTATCATAACTACCAAATAAAATGAAATAGCAAGCGCAATTTTATTTATGGAACGACGCTGTATTTTCATTCTTTCTATAATGGTTTTTTTATCTAATTCTTGTGCTTCTCTTCCTATTTCCCATTCTATTGACATGGTTTTTTCATTTAAAAAAAAATTAATTATGTTTAATTAAATTTAATTAGATATAGTTAAATATAATTAGAGTTTTATATTTAAATATTTCGTTTCTAAAGAGAAAAAATTTCAACTCTATCTATTTAAAACTCAGACTAAATTATAAAATAAAAAATTCATTTTCACACAGACTTTAGATCTCTGCTGTACATGTACTTCTATTCTTTAATTAGATGAGAATTAGGACCCTCAAGCAATAGGATCTCTCCTCTTTTAAACATATCTATACATTGTTTAATATCCAAATCTTTATTAGACACTTTGAAAATATGAATGTTTTCAGACGATAAAGCATGGTATGCTTTAGAGCCTATGAATTTCACTATAACATCGGAAGCATTGTTTTCTCTGATTAATTTTGCAATATATACGCCAAGATTGCCGAGTACTATATTCCTACCCACAGGAATAACTTTAACAGCAACGATGCTTTTTTGTTCGATAGAAACAATTGTAATACTGCTACATTTGCCAAATCTTACACTTATAGAATCATTCAATCCTCCTTCTCCTTCTGAGGGTAAAGCTATAACCGGCATTTTATCTTTTAAAACAAGATCAAATATTTTCTAAGATATATTAATTAAAATGATATTAAAAACTATTTAACTATCTTTTAAGATGACAAATCTAATAATATTCTAATTCTTAAGTCTCCAATATGCTTTGTTTAAATAGATCACTTTTTCAATCCTTTTTTGTTGCTCAAGTTGTTTTAATCTTTCTAAAATTTGGTTTTTATCTAGTTTTTTAGATGAGAAACTTTCTAAAATTTGTCTTTTTCTCATTGGATGTCTTTTAATTATTGATAAAAGTTCATTTTCAAAATCAGAAGAATAATAATCGAATTTTCCAATTTCTGGAAAGTTAATATTATTATATTCTTTAAATATCTCGTTCAAAATTGATATAGTAGATTTATCTGGAATTTTAACCCATTTTTCTGTTGGTGGTCTTATAGGTACGTTTATATCTATCCTATTGGGTATAATTAAATCAATTTTTTCTTTTATCTTTAATAATTCTAACTTCGAATCGTTAACACCCTTCACAATCATGATTTCCAATAAAAATTTGCCTGTATAAATCTTATTAAATTCAATAAGTCCCTGAATGACAGTATTATATCTAATGGAGGGATGAGGACGATTTATTTTATGGAAAGATTTTTCATCTCCTGCATCTAAGCTTGGTAAAACAACATCAGTAAGCATAAGAGCGTCTCTAACTTGTTTATCATACATCAAACTCCCATTAGTGATTACACATACAGGTTTGTTTGAAAATTCTTTAGCTTTAATTATTAATTTTTTTAAGTCTTTATATAAAGTAGGCTCTCCGCTCCCTACAAATGTTATATAATCATATCTTCCTTCATTTTGTTTAATAGCGTCTTTCATCTCAGCAACTATTTGGTTTAAAGGGAGAAAATTCTTGCGAATATTTGTAAAATTTGTTGTTTTTCCTAATTGACAATAAATACATTGATAATTACAAGTCTTTGTAGGAATTGGATCTATACCTATTGATCTCCCTAATCTTCTGCTAGGAACAGGTCCGTATACAAACTTCATAATTAAATGTTTTACCTTATTTCTGGATTGATTTTGCTAAAAGACCAAATAAATTTAGCTACTTTTAGAATTAAAGATAGGAAAGTAATAATTATTAGGTTTGAATAAAATTACAATATGTTAAGTGTGACAAAGCCTTTTAAGTAGCGTCGGATCGATTATTTCTTTTGATTCCCAATTCTTCTCCTTTAAAAATTCTATTATTTCTTCTTTCATATTTATTGGTATATCTCCTTCAACCCGAATGAATTTTTCTAAATCATTTGGGAGATGTACACCTTTATATTTTCGCTCTAAGTCAACCCAATGAGAGAGTTTTATCATTCTTCCCTTAGAATTATCAGCTGGTCTTAAACACATTTTGGCAACTAAACAAATTGCTTGCTCAATTGATTCAGCAGTCGTCAGTAAATGTTCTGGACCAGGACCTACAATATGATCTGGAGTCCCATCTCTAGCATTAAAGACCTTCCATGATGTTTCATCGTCGGATCTCCCAATATACATTCTCCTATATTCTGCAGAATGGGGACCAAGAACTGCGGGAATTCCTAGACTATTAGCCATACTTGCGATGCTTGCTGCCTTCTGAGACATTGCACCCCATGCAACACCAACAGCACCTACACGATTTAATACATAATCCGCTATTTCTTCAAAATTTCCCCTCAACGGACGTCTAGCGAATATGTTTGCCACTTTAATTGCAGCACCAGTAATGTGAGGATTTGAAACACAAGATCCAACATTAATTAAACCACCTCTGTCAAAATCACCGGGAAATCTATCATACAGTGTTTTTCCCTCTTCATTTTTTACAAGACCAATATCCATAGCACCACATCCAGATACAACCACAATATAATTTCTCTTGCAGAATTCTTCTGCCATTAGAGATAATTCTTGAATATCTTTAGCATAATTCGCACAACCAATAATTGCAACTATTCCAGGGATTTCTCCCAATACAATTGGTGCACCCACGTTACGAATTTCTGTATCCATAATTGGCCCTCTTCCTGCTCTACAGTTGTATTTTTCTCCTTTAATTTTTTCCCTTCCGGCAAACATGATTAAAGTTAAAGGTGAAACTTCTTTCATACAATCAGATTCACATCTTCCACAATCTAAACAAGAATCAAAAACCTCAGTTAAAATTGAAAAATCACCTTCTTTCACTTTATTTATTCCTTCAACAATTGGTAAATCATTTGGACAATTTCTCTGACAATTACCACATCCATTACAATTTAATGCCATATTAATGCAATTTTGCTTATCAGGAATTCCACTTTTAGCTTTTCTTATAGGTTTAACTTTTATAGCCGTTTCAACAGCTACTTTTCCTGCCTTAATGGGATCTAATATTAAAACCCCATCATATTTACCATTAATCAAATCATCTATTATTTCATCAACAGGATCTTCGGTTCTATCAACTAAACCTCCCATTATTTTCTCATTTGTTGCAATAAATGGTGCATTTACTATTTTTGCTTGTTCATAACTACGAAGATTTACACATTGCTCATCAACCATTACTACATCCGCTAATCCAGAGCGAATATAGAACATCTGGCGAGAGAGAGATCCAACTATCTTGGCACTGGAATAATATCGAGTTAGATCCAGAGCAGTACAACAAATTGCGCCAACATCTACTTTATCTTCCAAGTTATTTTCCCGAATGTAATCAACAAGTTCTACTCCCGGTGCTACATTGTGACCAATCATAAGAATTGTTGCTTTATTATCAGGATTCATTGTACCCATCCCTAATTCAACTATAGGAACGTTGGGATCTCCCATTGGAAACCCATAAGCTGCAATCTGAGCCGCATCTGAGATTTCCATGCCAACTGAATCTGCCAAGCCTGCTAAAAAGCTTTTTGATTCGAAATCAAGATAATTTGATTCTTGTCCCGTATGTCCTGAGGCAAGTAAATGAGTTATAGTATAATGAACCCATTCCATAGCAGTTCCAAGATCTTCTAGCGTTTCTGGTTTCATTCCAATTACTAAACGAGTGTGCGGCATTTCTACTTCGATATTATTTCCAAAATTAATAGGAACATTTCCATATTTTTCCTTAAGCCAATGTAATAAATGATCACCATGAGCACTATGGCATGCTGCTCCAATACAGCAGGCAATTTCAACAATCCTCGCTTGTTGTGTTTCCATGTTAATCCCACAGGCTCCTGTTCGTCCTTTTGAAAGATTGCATTTACCATAAGTACAAAGACAGCACATATCACAGATTGGCATATAAAATGGCTTATATCTCTCCATTAATTTAAAAAACCAACTACGTAAGCTAGGAATGTGTGGCATTGGATGCGGTCCCATTGGTTCCCAATCTGTTTCATCTCCAAAACTAATCTTCCCAGTTGTTAATTCAAATCCTTTAATAAAACCTAAAGGTCCCTTATATTCCTCAATTTTTATTCTTGCGCCTTTCTCGTTCATAAGTTATACATCCAAATTTTTTCTTTTCTAATTGTTTTTTTCAAGATCTGAATTATGAATAATAATTCAGATTTAATTTTAATTAAATAAATAATACAAACTTAATAAAGGTTAATGGATAATTATTCGATATTTCTATAAATGTATATCCATGAAAATTACCCTATGGAAGTTAAGGTTTGAGTTTAATTTTAATTTTCATGATTCAGCCCTAAAGTTTCATTTATTACAATAATTTTTGATGCTAATCCTCTTCCAATAACTAATGAAGTCCCTTTAATCATTATTTCAACAGGTCCTCTAAAAGGAGCTATCTTTTTTATCGTAATTTTCACTCCAGGAATAACTCCTAAACAAGCAAGTCTTCCTTTAGCATGCGCTCCAGCATTTACTCTTAAAATCTTGAGTTCTTTGCCAATTGGACATTCAATTAATCTTAGTATTAAAAGTTGCTTTTTATTATCTTTATAAGATAGGTTTTTAATTTTAGGGCTCATAACTTTTCAAAGATAATTATCAAAATAACTTATTTGTGTCTAATATATTTAATGAACTATTATATTTAATTCTATTAGTTATCCCTAAATTGATGCAAAGTTTGTCGGATTAGATAAAAGAAGCTTTTAGATTTATTTCTTGTTTAAGCTAAAAGCTATGATATGAATTTCTAAATTAGAGTTAAGATTGAATATAGGTTTTATTTTTATTTAGATTATTGTAAAGTGGCGATTCATAATTTATGATTTATAATAATGAATAATCATTCGCAAATTCATGGCTCCAAATCTTATTTAAAGGATATTAGGGAAGTTATGAATAATCATTCACAAAGCTTATAAATAATAATTGATTATATTAATATGATATAAATTTATAGAGGTAAAAAAAATGCCTAGTGGAGACCGAACAGGCCCTAGAGGTTTAGGGCCAATGACAGGAAGAGCCTTAGGATATTGCGCAGATTACGATACTCCAGGATATACAAAAGGTCCTGGAATGGGAAGAGGTCGTGGCCGAGGTAGAAGCGGATATAGAGGTAGAGGATATGGCTTTGGTAGAGCTTGGGGATGGGATTATAGAATTCCAGTTTATGGTCAATATATTGGAGTGGTTCCACCACGAGTAAGTCCAGAAAATCAATTATTTATGCTAAAACAGGAAAAGGATTATCTAGAAAATGAATTAAATACAATTAAAAGCGCAATAGATGATATCGCGAAAAAAATTATTAATTTAGAGGAAGAAAAGGAATAATTTTTCTTCTATTTTTTATTATTTTGGAAAGGTCAATTATAAAATGGAAAAAATTCATGAAAGTTATGAAGATTATTTAAAAGCTATATTTTTAATTTCAAAAACACATAAAGGAGGATGGGTAACTAATTCAGAAATCTCCAATTTCTTGAATATCAAACCTTCTTCAGTAAGTAATATGTTACATAATTTAGCAAAAAAAGGATATATTGATTGGAAACCAAGAAAATCTATAAGAATGACAAAAAAAGGAAAGAGGATCGCTTCTAATACAATTAATAACTATAATTCCTTAGTTAAATTTTTCTCAAATGTTTTAAAGTTAAAAAATGATGCGTTAATAGATAAAATATCATGTGAAATTGAGCATCATATTAATTCTGAAATTTCAAATGCATTGGAAGGTTTATTTTCTGATTTTTAGTATACCTAAAAACTATGAGAGATTTTTTTCCTATACTTTTCAATTGCATGTATTAGTGTCCTAATTGCTAACTCCGCACAATGCTTATGGTCATCGGGTAGACCTCCAAGAGAATTATCAATATCAGCAGGAGTTAACGTTTTTGCATATTCCAATGTTTTACCTTGTATTAAAATTGTAGTTTGGCATCCTGCTGCAACTGTAGCACCACATCCATCAGTCATGAAATTAGCTTTTTCAATCACACCTTTCTCAATTTTTAAGAAAAAATACATTGTATCACCGCAAGGTCCTTCATAAGCATGCCATACGCTTATTTCAGAGCTGTTTGGCTTACCCCAATTTTTTGGATTCTGCATAAGACTAACAATATACTTATTATACCTTCTTACTTCTTCATCTATTATCTCTTTCTGAATCTCCTCTACCCATTTATCTAAATTATCTGGTGACATTTTGATTATACTTAAAAATATAATAATCATTACTGTTATTTTTCTAAAATCTCACAAATCTTGTTTACCATTTCTTTAAATGCTTTCGCACTTTCATTACTTGCATTTTTTATAACAAATGGTAACCCTTTATCACCTTGAATTCCTACTTCCAATTCAAAGGGAATTTTCCCTAATAATTTTATTTTAAAATCTTCTACTGCTTTTTCAACACCTCCAGGAGGATAAAGGTTAATATCTTCTCCACAATGAGGGCATTTAAATCCCGACATATTCTCGACGATACCAAGAATATTTCTTTTCATAATTTGAGCCATAGAAATTGTTTTTCGAGCATCCATTAATGCAACTTCCTGTGGAGTTGAAACAACAATAACATTCTCATCAGGGATTAACTGAAGAATATCTAATGTTTCATCTGAAGTCCCTGGAGGTAAATCACATATTAAGTAATCTAATTCTCCCCAAATTGCTTCGCCCAAAAATTGTCTTACCGCACTCATTTTCATCGGGCCTCTCCAAATAACAGGTGAATCTGCGTCCTCTAAGAGAGATCCCATGCTCATTACCTTTATATTTAAGGGTCCATTGATTGGATAAAATCTTTTCTTTTCTGCGTCAACTCTTGGTTTTAATTCTGGGGGAACTCCTAACATTTTAAGCACATTAGGACCTGTGATATCAACGTCCAAAATTCCAACCCGTAAACCCACACTGGCCAAACTTATTGCAAGATTAACTGCGACAGTAGTTTTTCCTACTCCTCCCTTACCTGATATAACTACAATCTTATGTTTAATTTTTTCCATATTACTTTCAATATTTACCATCAGTAAATCTAAGTGCTTCTTTTTTTCTTCTTGAATTGTCTCTTTTAAATTTATATCTGGAATTTCCTTTTCTTCCATATGAATCAACCTCTTTCCTGAGTAAAAATAGGAAAAATTTAAATAATTTCGAAAGTATTTTGTGATTGTGAATAATTATTCATAATTTATAAAAGTTATTATTTGTAAACTATAGATATCAAGGTGGAAAAAAAAAATGGTAATAGTAGCAATCCCTTCAATGAAAGAAGGAGGATTAACTGATGATATAAATCCTCGATTTGGAAGATGTTCTAGTTTCACTTTTGTTGAATTGGAAAATAATGAAATTAAAGCTGTAAAAACTGTTCCAAACCATGCAATTAATTCAATGGGTGGTGCTGGTGTACAAGCAACGCAAATTATAGGTAATAATAAAGCTGAAGTTGTAATAGTTGGTTTTTTAGGACCAAATGCTGCTAATGGACTCAATGCGTTAAATATTAAAATATTCCATGCACCAAATAGAAGAATGACAATTAAGGAAATTATTGATTTATATAGGCATGGTGAATTAAAACCATTGAGTTCAGCAAATGTAGTATCACACTATGGAATGGGTGCTGGACAAGATCTGGGCGGTAGACGTAGTATGGGCAGAGGAAATCAGTTATAGAAAGAATTAAGGTTAATAGTAAAACCAATAACTTCTCATGAGCAATAAGAGACCAAAAATTATTTGTATAACAGGAGGTAAGGGAGGAACTGGTAAAACTTTATGTGCTGTTAATATAGCAGTTATGTTTAAAAATGAAGGATATAAAGTTCTACTTATAGATGGAGATGTTGAAAATCCAAATACATATCTCTTGTTAAATAAGAATCTTGATAATCAGTTTGAAGTTCCCTTTTTCTTACCTAAAATTTTAGAAGATAAATGCTCTCAATGTGGAATTTGTGCTAAAAACTGCCAACAGCACGCTTTATTATACATTGATGATTCAATTCCAATTTTAATGTCTTCTCTTTGTTCTGGTTGCAAGTTATGCCTTAAAATCTGCCCAGAAAATGCAATTGGATCAGATTTTAAAACGCTTGGCTGGGTTTATTCTACTGAAGTTAATGATATACGGCTTTTTGTAGGAGAATTAAAACCATCAGAAGCACGTTCAGCAGGAATTGTTGAAGCACTACTTGAAAATTTAGAAAATTGTATAAATCAGGATGAGAATAATTTTGAGATTGTTATTTTAGATACCGCACCAGGTGCTCACTGCGATGTAGAACTTTTAATTGATGTTTCAGATTTTATAATTCCAGTCACAGAACCTACAAGATTCGGAAAAATAGATTTAATGAGAATAATGGATTTGATAAAACTATTAAAAAAAAAATATAAGGTAATTGTAAATCGTTCGTCATTATTAGGATTCAAGGATCAATTTTTAAAAGAATTACAAGAAGAAGAAATCGATCTATTAGGAGATATTCCCATGGATAGAGATATAGTTAATTCTTATTGTCAAGGAACACCTCTTATGGATTATAATGCTAAATTTGATAGAAACGGACCAGGTTTTATTGCATTTATGAATATTTATAATAATTTAAAAAATTGGTTAGATCTTATCTAATAATTAAGAGAAAATTCAAAAAAATGGAAAGAAAGATTGTTGGAGTATTATCAGGAAAGGGAGGAGTAGGGAAAACATCTATTGCTGCTTCTTTGGCAAGTATTGCAAAAAAAGATTTAAATATAAAAGTTATTGCTGTTGATTGTGATGTTGATGCTCCGAATTTGTCAATTATTCTTCCTCCTGAAGATGGATCTTCAATTAGCAAAAAAAGTACTTACACTACGCTAAAAGCAAAGTTTATAGAAAATCTATGTACTAATTGTAAACAATGCATCGATGATCATTTCTGTGAGTTTAATGCTTTATATTGGAACTATCAAGATTCGAAACCAAATATAGATTTTTTAAAATGTGAGGGATGTGGAGCATGTAAAGTTTTATGCTCAACTCATGCATTCGAAATTTATCCAGTAAAGAGTGGAGAGATTATTTCATATAATAGTATTATGGATTTTCCATTAGTTTATGGAAAAACTCGATTAGGAAGTACAACTTCTGGAAAATTAGTTACGGAAACTAAGGAATTCCTAAATAATCTTAAAGAATTTAAATCAAGTAATTTAATTTTTATAGATGGCCCTCCTGGTATTGGCTGTCCAGTAATATCCACCATTTCTAATTTAAATTATATTATAACTATTTGCGAGCCAACTCCATCAGGATTACATGATCTAATTAGGATTATAGAAGTAATTCAGCAATTTAATATACCCTTTGGATTAATAATAAATAAATCAGATTTAGAAAGTCCTTTCCAAGATAATTTTAAGAAATACATTAGCGAAACGAATTATCAGATATTAGGGAGAATTCCTTTTGATTTAAACATTCCGGAAGCAATGTCCTTTGCTAAACCAGTTATAGATTTTGCTCCAGATTCTGTAGCAAGTTTAGCCATTAGAGATATTTATGATAAATTAAAAAATATAATATGGGATAATAGTTAGTTTCAAGGAATAAGTTTTTAAATATGTTCTTTAACTAGATAAAATACTTTGTTAGAATTACATTTAATACAATTAACTTTTCTCTCCTTAGAAGCATTAATATCTTCCCATTCATGATTACAATCTAAGCATCCATATCCAACAAAACTTATTCGATAATCAACATTTCCTCCAAAAACCTTTATTGCTTTACCTTCAATTAGAGCTAAAGTATTTTTCCGATGAGCGCTTTCAAGAATTCTAGAAAAAGTTGGTTGACTTACTCCCATTTTTTCTGCTGCTGCTTTCTGATTTAAACCGATATAATGCTTTAGACGCATAGCCTCAAATTCAGCGACAGTTAAAGTTATTAAGTCTTCATCAATGGGAGGTACATTTGAAAAATATATATTATTGGGAGGTTGACTTACCCATCTGCGATGTCTTCTTCGTCCTATGTCAATTCACCAGTTTTATAATTATAACCAAGTTTTTGGATAAATAATTAGTGACCATTATTACTTGTTATGTATTTAAAATTATTCTAAGACTTTTAATTATGACTATTAGAATTTCTTTTTCTTTTTATTGAGGATATATATAATCTTGAGATTGTACTTAGGACTGTATGAACATAATGAATAATTATTCATTAAATTTAAATTTTATAATGTCTTTTTAATAATTTAGAAACAGATTGGATTAAAAGTGAGTTAAAAATGAAAATTGCTATTAGTTCAGATTCAGGAAATGTATCAGCACATTTTGGTCGGGCTCCAACTTATACATTTTTGACTATTGAAAACAATAAATTAATTGAAAAAAAAGAATTACAAAATCCGGGGCATACTATAGGAAGTATCCCCAAATTTATAAGTGAGCAAGGAGCAAAATGTATGATTGCTGGAGGGATGGGTCGCCGAGCTCAGGACTTTTTTAACCAATTAGGAATTGAGGTTATAATGGGAGTCACAGGTAAAATAGAAGATGTTATTACAAAGATATTGAATGGTACTTTAGAAGGAGGAGAAAGCATTTGCTCTCCAGGAGGTGGTAGAGGGTATGGAGTTGAAAAAATTCATACTGAAGAGGATAATGACCATGAGCATCATCATACACATGATTAAGACTTTATTTAAAGCCTGAATCTTTTTTAAGGGAATATAAGCAGCTTTTTGATTTCAATAAGTTTTATTTATATCAATTGATATGATAAATTTATTTATTAAGACCTTCAGTTGGTATTTGATAACTTAAACAATTCGAATAAAAAAATAAGAATTATTTAAAAAATTTATTTTCTAATTTGCACTTTAGGAGTAATGGGAGAAGCTCCACCAAAATTTGTAATTACAGGACAATGATCAAAAACTTTATCCATTAATTCGTTAATTCTTTCTTCTGAAGCATTAGCTTTAATTCTTACAACTGGCTCAAGTTTGTCATAACCAGCGAGTTTTGAATCATCAATACCAAAAATTGCTCCTAAATTAATATGGCCTCGGGAAAAAACTTTCATTTCTTCGATTTCAATATCCATTATTTTAGCCCAGAATCGGGTAACTGCAATAATACAGGCACCTATGGAAGATAAAATTACTAATAATGGTGATGGCCCTTCATTTGATCCATCCAGTCCTCCTGGTGCATCAATTAGCAATTCAAAGGGCTCCCCTGCGGGATTACCCATCGTACATTCAACTTGCATACCCATAGGCAACATTTCGCATTCAATATTGAAGTTTTTTTCCCCAGCACTCCAATCTTTCTTAATAGTATCATATGTTTCTTTAAAACTTGGTATATTCCATCATCTCTTATTATTATTAATGAGTGTGAACTTGATCTGAGTGATTTGCACAACTAGGATCATTCAATGCTTTCAATTGACCATTTATTAACATTCTTATGTTTTTTTCTATACTTCCTTGTACACCTTGATATAAATTAATTTGAACTTGTTGAAAGCCCATAAAAGGACGCATACCAATGCCTGTTAAGATCATATCAGTGACATATCTTTCTTTCATATTAATTACAGGTTCCATGCATCCACTATGACCTTGATTATTCATGGTAAAGACTTTCTGATAATTATTCTCTTTATCAATTTCAATGCCAATAAAATGTCTACAATGCCCAAAATGAGATGAAATATTGTCTGAAATTTCAGTTCCATCAGAAGGAATTCCTATTATTCTACGCATTTCTTTCACACTATTAGTTTTTAAAAAATATTTATTTTTAGTAAATTAAATAAATAGAATAGTTAGATATTTATATAATTTATGAA
>JBHLNR010000083.1:0-14999 GCA_048941385.1 Promethearchaeota archaeon | reverse complement strand
AAGAAGTAAGAAGGAATTGCATAGAAGAAAATTGCTGCCAGTTCTATATGTGTTATGTATTGACTTTTTGGTTTAATAGCTAATAATCTTGATAACTCTCGAATGTTTATCTGATAAGTTCTATCGTCCAAATCCTTATATGTTAGCCACGGTGGATTACCTATAACCAAATCAAATGAATTAAATAATTTACTCATGTTTAGATCTATGTTATGTCTACAGTTATTGGGGAATAATGAGTCACAAAGGAAAGCATTAATCTCTGGTAATTTTACTCCTTTGGTTTTAAAAAAGTCTAATAATATTAGAAGAATGTTAACTTTGGTAGTAATTATTGCTAAAGGATTAACATCAAATCCAAAGACGTTATTTATTGCTTTAATCTTATTCGAAAGAGAAGTTTGTGAATCAAGGATCTTAATTATAATATTAACTAAAAAATTTCCCGAACCGCAAGAGGGATCTAAGACTTTTAACCCATTTTCATAAAAATCCTCAAGCATGATTTTTACAAGGTTTGATGGAGTAAAAAATTCCCCTCTTTTATGCCTTATGTTAGATATAAAGAGATTTTGGTAAAATTGACTGAAAATATCTTGTTTTTCAATTGTAGAGTTTTCAATTTCATTATTAATCTTTTTAATTATGTTCTCATTAATGTTTGTCCAGAAAAAATATGGAAATTCGAAGATTTTATGCTTCTCGATTTCTGTTTTAATGATCAATTTGGATATAACCAAAATCTTAAGTAATTGAACAAAGTATGTTTGCTTTAGAAAAAGCTCAGAAGAAATATCTTTACCATAAATTATGCTAAAGATATTTTTCCATTGTTCGAAATTAGGTTTATAAGTTTTTTCAGAGATAGATCTTTCTTTAAGAAATTTCATAAATTCACTGAAAATCTCTGAATGCATCCCAAATTTCTTCACAAAAAATTCGGAATTTAATATATTTTTAATTCCCATGTTTCAAATTATCCAACTATAATGTAAAAAGAATTTATAATAAAAAAAAGGTTATCTTACTTTCTCATAAATGTTGGAAGCATGAAGGAAAAAATCTTAGCGATCTTTCTTAATTTTGCTTTCTCTTGTATCGAGGTAATGATTAATATAGATTTTGATAGTTCTTCTTTATCTAAAGACCCTCCTGAATAAATTGCTTGATCTGTATTAAATACAAGAAGATATCTCACATTTGGATTATTAATCATACTTATACCTTCGGTAATTTTTAAATCATCATATATAGACTGATATGATTTAGGTAAATTTGCTCTATCATTCGTTATCATAAGCACAGGAATACCTTTTTGAGCAACCTTTTTTAATTCTTTTGAGTAAAATTCATCTATTTTCGGGGTAACTATATTTAACTGTTCTTTAGTGGAAGAAATCAAATTAAGTAGTTGATCATTAAGAGCATTTTTATTCTCTTGAGTTCCAGAAGATTCTATATTAAACATTCCTACTAATGTTAAAATTTTACTCTCTAATGAAGCTATTTCTTGCTTCAATCGTTTATTTTCTACACGTAATTCAAGTAATCGGTCTGACATGATACGTCAAATTTCATTTAATTCTTGTATTAATTAATAAAAATTATCTTTATAAATATTTTTTATTCATAACTTTTTTATAGCAAAGTTTTATATTCATTCATTTAATCTTTTCCATGGCTGTCCGAATAATAAGAAGCTCGATACTGTCAAACTACTTCTTAAATCGATTCTTGTGGAACCCTCTTCATCCAATGAATCTTTATATTGTTGTTCCACAATTTCTTCCATCTTCTTAGCTATACAATACTGACGAGCTTTAAGAAGTGAAACTCCTTGACTATAGTGCCTAAATAAATTAAGGAAGAAAATAGAAATAATCTCCTTTGTTTCTTCATTAAAAAGAGGATATGTTCTTGATACTATTCCTGTAAATTTAGTTTGATCAAATTGACTAACAATTTCTCCAAACGTCTTTAGAACGTTCCTTAGCTTCTGACCTTCAATATCGAAAATCTGTGCATTAAAAAACAATAAAGGGTGTAGTTTTGAATTAATCTGGCTTAAGATTTTATTTATCTCTTTGAATGTGATGATTTCATTATCATTTGCTAATAAATAACTATCTTTAGGGCTCCATTTTGAATAAAAGATATTCCCTACAAATATAATTATAGTATAGAAATCACTCGAAAGATGTTCTAATAACTTCTCTCTTGTAGAGTTTGGGCCTATAAGAGTAGTGATTTGGTCAACATTTTGAGCATTATTAAAGAAGTTAATAATATAATTTATTTCATTTGCACCAGCGATAAATGGGTATATTAATTCTTTTGTCTTTTTTTCTTCATTCCATTTTAGAGGACTTTTTGAATTTATTGCATCCATTATTAATATGTTGTGTTTTTGAGTCGCTTGATCTTGCGAGGATTCAACTGTACCACCAGATTCAAAAGAAATACCCTCTAAAGGTACTTCACCTATCTTATATCCAATCGAATATTTTAGTAAGAAAAAATTGTTGTCATATATCAAATCAAATGGAATAGTCATGTTATCCATACTAAAATAGATCTGAGGGATTGTTTGCAAACTTTCAATTTTAAAAGATTTAAAAAAGTCTCTAATCAACTTGGGAAGGAATATAAATAACAATTGTCCGAATTCATTTAAATTAAATTGAAACTTTCTTTTTTCAGGTTCGAAAAAAAGTCCATTGTATATTTCTAATATTTGTGTATCATTCCAATATTCATTGATGACATTTCCATTGATAATCTGTTGATCTTTTGAAATCATACGATATGAAATCATACCGTTGGAGTTTATCCTTAGAACCATGTTTTCTATAGAAAAGCTTTCAAAATCTAACTTGGGAGCATCTATTTTATCTTCAAATGAATAAATCTGTTCTATTAATGGTTCTGCATCGTTGTATAACGAAGCAACATCCTTAATCAATAAACTAAATTCTTTTTCAAGATGAGGTATAATTTTTTTAGCAATTACGAAATTTCTTTCTTCAAAAAGAGCACGATAAAACATCATTCTCCAGAAATCTCGTTGTTCTAAAGAGAAAAACATTGATTTGAATTGCCAGAGCAGATTACAGGTGTAAAAGTAATGAAAAATTTGAGCACTTGTCTGAGGTATTTTTAAATGACTGTTTAATTTTTCTAAAGATTGTAATAAATACTTTTTTTCTTTCATATCTACAAATTTTTTGCACGCTTCAACCCATAATTCAATTAAAATATTATCATAAGAGAGATCTGATTTGTATAGAAATAAGTCTTCTAAGAAATCATAAATTTCAAAAGCTATTTCAAAACGATTTCTATTAATTGAGAAATCAATAAATCTGCGGATATAAGTAACCGCATCCCCATAGGACTGAAATTCTTGCATTTTTGAAAAGATATTTCTTATAATAATAATAATCCATGAATATTCTCCGATATCATTTAAATAATTTATAAGTTCTTCAAGATCTCTTAAAATTGTTGTAAAACTTCTTTCGTTTATTGAGATTCTACTTATACTGCTAAATTCGTTTTTTAAATATTGGGGAAGTCTATTAATGAGAATCTTATTGACTGTTTTAACAAATTCAGAGGAATCATCCATAAGATTATATTTTATACACACGCTCTCTAAGATCATATAAATAAATAATGTTCTTTTACTTGGTTCCAATTTGAGTACAGTCCTACCTAGCTTTTCCATACTTAAATGAAAGAACTTTGAAGGTGCTACAGATTTCCTTAAAAACATTAATAGGATTTGCAATTCAATTAATTTTTGGTATTCATCTTTATCATGGAGTTTTACAGAAAATGAATTAATAAATTTCGTGATTCCTTTTTGAGAAAGATCTTCAATTTGTATGAATTGTTTAAGGAGATTAATACCAAAATTATTAAATAGATAAAAATCATCTAAATTAGCTAAAAAAGAAAAAAACCGCTTATAGGCGTCGATATATCTAATTAAATCAATTTTTACTTTACCTTCTTCCCGTCTTACAAGAGAATTTATATACATCCACCATGAATTTGAGATTATCATTAATAGTTGATGCTTTTTTTGGATGTCTAACCATTCATTTTTCTCAATATCCATGCTTAAGTTATCTAACAATTTGGATGCCCATTTATGATTTGCACCAATTAATAATTTACGAGCAATAACAATTTTCTTTTGAAAATCTTTTAAAAATTCTTGCTTTATATCTAGACTAACAGTCATAAAATTATATTTTCTCTATCTTTAATTATTAGATTGATCAGAATCCTCTTTTTCGATTTCTTCCTCAAGGATTTTAGGATTATTTTCCCATCCTTTATTCAACTTGCCCTGTGCCCATAAGACACTTGCTCCAACCCAACTCACATTCTCCCTTCCTGAAACAGCTAATACTTTTATTTTATCCTTTAGTTTTTCTGAAAAGAATTTTGAAATTTCAACTTTTAATTTAGTTTCTAAACCGGGGATTAGACTTCCCCCTCCAGCGAGAATAATATTCGATAATAATTCTTCCCAATTCTCTCTATCCCAAGTTCGAACAACTTTAGATATTGCTTCAGGTAATCCAATATAATCAATATGAATTAATCTTGGATTGAATAGAGGTTCTGAGACGATAAATCTTTCTGAATTAATCTCTAAATTGGATCCATCAGGTAATCCTATATTGCTATTATATTTTGTAAATCCATCTTTTATTCGTCTTATTTCTTCCTCAGGATTTAATACACATAACGAAAATTTATCTTTTATCTCTTTAGTGGTCACACTATCTAAGAAGATTGATTTTCCCGGGCTAATATGTGATAAGAGAAGATTTAGGAGAAAATTTGTTAAATCTTTTCCTGCTATTGGAAACGTATCTCTTGCCATAACATTAGAAAAACCATGGAGAAAAGTTGTAATATAGGTGTTTTCCTCTCCCATGCTTACAATAACACCACTTGTCTTTTTAAATGAAGAAATTATTCCTTGACTTTCGGATAAAAATAAAATATTAGGGAAATCAAATACATTAAAAAGTATGTCTCTTAGTTTCGTTTTCTCTAGTTCTGACATAAAAAAGGGTGTTAATATAATTATTGGTTGTTTAAACTGGTTTTCTTCAGCAATATTTAGCTGTTTATAATGATAGTAAAAGAATTTCATTAAAATGTTGTAATTATTTTCTTTTGTGAACTCATGGATCTTGAGTATATTCGAATATTTTAAAGCTTCATGTCCGAATAACTGATTCTCTACATTCTTTTCACTTATAAATATATCTTCAAGACCATCAATTACATCTGAAGTAAATAAATAATCACTATTATCTACATAGACACTGGGAGCAATAATATCAGGATAATCATTACCAGCCCATCCTAATCGAAAAAAATTATTTCCTATATCAAGAATTAATGGACGTAGTTGAGTAATATTTTCAGATGACATATTTACATGATAAATTTTAATTATTTACATGATTTAGGAAAAATGGTACATTCAATAATTCATTTCATGAATTAAATCATCAGTTACTCTTTTCAACTGATACTCTTTAATTTGTAATTCTAATAATCCTAAAACCCTTTTGAATTTTCCAGACATAGATTCTATATCAACTTCAGCAACCTTTTCAACTTCATCTCGCTTAACTTTAAACAATTCTAAATCTGATTGGATCTTCTTATACAAATTATTTATGGAAAGCACCAAATCATCAGTATTTTTCTTAGTTATTTTTCGCATCTTTCTCAAAATTGCTAATATATTTGAAATCGAATTCTCCCATCTTTCATATCTTTCGTTATAGCCGGTTAACAACTCCTCAAAAAATTCAGTTAATTTTAAATAAATATTGTGTTTTTTAACCGATGATGGCTTTTCTTTCGCAGGGGGTGTTGGAGGTAGCTCTTCTTTAACTTCAGAAATCTGTTCCCTAGGAGAAGGAATAGTTGATGCTTCTACTTGGATTTTTGGTTTAGTTGAGGGTGTAGGCGTTATGGAAGTTACCGAGGGTTTAGGTTTTGCTTCAGTAGGGTGTGTTATTTTTTCCCTCTTTTCAGTAGTTTTTCTTTGAGTTAATGGAACATCTTCTAAAGCGTATGCTTCAGCAATCTTACTTCTGCTTTCATGAGATAATTGAGGTCTAATTTTCTCCTCTCCTTCTTTTTTGGGGAGTCCAAAGCCCCTTCCTTCGGCGGTTTCTTCCATTAAACTTTGTAATGTTGTCTTTGTTGTTTTTGTAGAATGTAATGCATCATCTAAGGAATAACCTTGAAGATTCTCTAACTCCTCAACTTCTTCTACTTTTTTTTTCTTTTCTTTTTTCTTTTTTTTTGCCATAGAATGTACCTATATACATAATAAAATACATCTATATGAATTTAATCAAAAGGAATAATATCAACATTAATTGCTTTTCCGTTTTTTATCAAACCATCTCTTAATTCTTCCATAGTAATATTTTTTGGAGTCGGACTGATAACTGTCCATATTGCTGTCTTTGCTTTTTCTAGAATAACACTTTCTCCATACATTAAAGAAATTCCAAGATCTCCAAAAGTTGATGCAATTTTTGCTAATGAACCAGGTTCATCGCTCATAGTAATTCTGAACTTAATAGGTTTTTCATCCTTTGAAATTCCTACAGGGGTTATCCGTATTTCCTTAGTTTCAGAATCACTCACAAGCATTAACTGCGAATCTGTTGTAATCCCTAGATTTTTTCTAGTTACCAAAGGTAGTACTATTCTCCCTCGATTATCTATAGATATAATTTTAACATCCTTCATAGTTCTAAATATATCACTTTTTCTTTTAATAATTGCATTATGGAAATACTTTTCTTATAAATATTAACGAAATTATTATTAATAATATTAATTATATAATTGCCGAGAATTAGCTGAAAATAGATATAAGATAAATAGATTTTATATAAATTCTATTCTTTATGAGATTTTAATTTTACAGTGAGATCCCGTGCTCGTTTAGAATACCATATTAACAATTCTCCTGCATCTTCTGGCTCAAAATATTCACCTCCACATAAAGATGCTGCTCTTGTCATTAATTCGCGGTCTGGGTTCCCTAAACCAACAATGTAAGTCACAACGTTAGGATTATCTGAGAGTTTCTTAACTTCGTTGAAGAATAAATCACCATCTGTAGCAACACCATCCGTGAGGAGTACTATCATCGTAGGTTGGTCTGGATTCATCTGCTGGAAATTCATCAATACCTGATTAGCTTGTAACATAGCAGCTCCCATATTGGTAGCTTGCCCATAAGAATTTCCTATACGATCCACAATCATACGTGCTGCATCCTCAAGAACTCCTTTTTTACCACTTGCAGAATCCATGTAATAACTATTCCCGAAAGGCAATATTTGTGCTTCATCTGCGAAGCGAATAACTGATACTTTCTCTCCAAATCCTCTTCCAACTTTTTCACTTAAGAATAAAACTGCAGCAAATGCAGCTGATATTCTACGTGGTATGTTGATACCATCTTTAAAATGTTTTAAAAATTCTTGAATTTCTCGAGATTCCATAGCGGCTTTTATTCCTTCAATAGCAGGAGCTATGTTGGTAACCAACACATCGCGTGCCATCATCGAACGGCTAATATCTATTATTAAAATAGCGTTGAAAGGAATTAATCCCACAGGGCTTAAAGATAATGTAGTATTTTCAGTAACTTGTGCGAAGATATCACCAGTAAGATCAGGAACAGTTTCTAAAACTGAACAAGCAATATTTACAGCACTCCATCGAAGCTTTATACCTTTAAAAATTACATAATTTGATATCCATCCTTTCATAGATGATACATTTTCACGTGCCGTAGATATAATCTCCCACATATTCTCACCTGAGATTGGTGAAACACCCAATGAGATGTTCTGTAAAGGAATTATTGTTCTTTGGTTTTTAGATACTTTTACTTCAAAACTACCAATTCCAGAAGCTTCTAAAATTTCACTATCTATAATAATTACATTATCCGGAGCAGTTTCTAAAATATCTACTTTTCCAGCACCCATCGCTCCAGTAAGTTCATCTTCAAAAGCAAGAATATCGTTGTGTTGAATTGAAAGGGCATACTGAGTTCTGGGACTCACTAATGCATATCCCATTAGATTTGGTTGGGACTCAACTTCGAGCATCAATTCAGAGGCTTTCTCGATTGGAGGCTCTGTCGAGTATACGACTACTTGTTCAGATTTGATATTAGTATCTTCATAAGTATCAAAACTCATTTTAATTTCTGTTAATGAAATATTCGCCTGATCTATTCGAGCTGAACCCATAGACCTCGTTAGCGGATCTTCCCAACCAACTAACATTCCTCGTATAAGTCCTAACTGCTGTAAATTGCTAGGATTTAATTGAATTCTTCCTCCTTCAATATTATTATCTAATACCGGTTTAAGTACTATTCCACGTTTTTGACTCGCTAACATATTAACATCAATTTTATTAGGGTATGGTTCAACGGGGGCAACTGGTTCAAGTGATGGTTGTGTAGTAGGAGAGGGAGGAAATCCAGTAGTTGTGGGTTGAGGTGGAGGTGAAGGCATTGGTGATAAAGTTGGTTGAGGAGCAGGAGTTGGTTGAATCTGAGGAGCTGGTGTTGGTTGTGGAGAAGGTTGAGGTATAGTTCTTGGTTGGGGGGCAGGAGTCGGGGGAGGTGAGGGTAGAGGGGAAAGTGTGGGGGATGCTTTAGGAGCAGGAGTGGGTTGTTGGGTAGGAACTTTAGGAACTTGTAATTTAGGTGTTAAAGTTGCAGCAACACTAGAGGGCCGAACAGTTAGTTCTACTCCTGCAAATTGTAGTTCCTCAAGGAGATTTTTAGCAAATTGTCCTGCAAAATCTAACATGTCATTTGATATTTCTAATTTTGCTACTTTTTTCAAATTATTATCTAAATTTATGACTTCTACTGAATCTCCATTTTTTACACCCAATTTATCGGCATTAGATTGACAGATTATTACTTTGTCTGAAATCTCGTTGTTAGCATCTACAAAAAGTTTAAGTTCTGCCATTTTAATTCATTTAATTTACTCAATTTGTTAATATACTGTACGTGATATTGATTAAAATTTCTATCAAATATTATTTATGTTCGTTATAAAATAATAAACTAATATCAGTATAAGAATTTATCAAGAATTGATAAAATTATCCGTATAAATATATTTATGGTATATTTATGTGTAAAAAAAAAGTAAGTTAAAACTTAAGATTTTTCCATAAGAGATATTAATCATCTCCACCTAAATCTTACCTATGCTCCAAAAATGAAATTGATAAGAGGTAACTGTATGGAACCAATAAAGAAAGATTTTGAAAATACAGTTTATAAATTCTTCTTTGAAAATAAAGGAAAAGCATTTACGTTTAGAGCTATAAGAGAACAATTGAAAAATACCATAACCTCTCATAAAAGTAAAGACATTGATAAAACCTTATTAACCGTTTTAAAGAACCTGAGAGAACAAGATAAAATAAAAGGTATACGTCATAATGGGAAAATTCATTTATATCTTCCAGAAATCTTCAAATCCGCACCTGACGATAATCAGATGCAATATTTTATTCCAGAAGTTTATATTTCATCTGATCAAGATAAAAAAAGGGAGAAGAAGAAATATTGTAAATATTGTAAAAAAGAGGTGGTAGCTGAGCGAAGATCTCAGAAGGGAGTTAAAGAATTTTACTCTGCATCCTTTCCAATATTATCATCTTTAACTCAAAAAAGTATTGAAGCAAGAGTATCTAGTGGACGGTTCTGTCCAAATTGTGGGGAGAAATTTATAAATTCCAAAGCAATAGTTATTGTCTGGTTAATTAGTTTAAGTATTTGGGCTGTTTCTATTATCTATGGATTTATAGTATTTAATGAAGATCCTATATTGAAAGGAGATATATCTTCCTTCATATTTCCTATAATAGTAACTGTTATCATTTTTTTTTTACTGATTTATCAGGTATTAAATTGGATTTCTAAAAAGATTGCAAAGAAGAAGTTTGAAAAGATGAAATCTCTACCTCAAGAATCATTAAAACTAAAATGAAGTTTGTTATATATAATAATTATGAATTAAAAATTGAGAGAAAAGTGAAGATAATGGTTAATAAGATAAAGGCTATTGAAATTAAAAATTATATTAATCAAAAATTTATCACGAAATGGTATGAAGTCACTCAAGAAGATGTTAATAAATTTGCTGACCTTACGAAAGATCATCAATATATTCATATTGATCAAAAATTAGCAGAGAGATCAATGTATGGTAGAACAATTGCTCATGGATTTTTTGTTTTATCTATGCTTGGTTTTTTTACTTTACAGGATGGCGATAGAGATTCAATGCAATTTTATATAACTGACGCAAAAGCAATAATTAACTACGGTTTTGATAAAATTAGATTTATTTCACCTGTTCCTGTAAAATCTTTAATACGTGATGTTTCATATATTTCAAGAGTCGAACTTGTTAAAAGAGGAATGAAATTTACATCAAATCACACTATCGAAATTAAAGGACAAGATAAACCTGCACTCACTGCAGAATGGATAAATCTACTTGTATTATAATAGGAGTTTGTCTTAAAAAAGAGGACAATATTATCCATTTTAGGGATAACGCTTGGATATCTCGCCCGCATAATACCTGAACACTTTTACAATCTTTCCTAGCTCAGGCATTTGCCTAGATGCGCCCATTAAGAAAAATCTTCCCGCAGCGCTAAGAATGATAAATCCATTATCACCACGCAAGATAACTTCAAGCATATTTTTATATCCAAGCGAATTTATTGCATCATCCCCAGATTGCACAACTACAGCACTTAAGCTTGCGAATAAGTCTGGGTCAAGTGCATAGCCTGGAACTGCACTAAATGCGAGACGGAGTCCCTCCCGCGTGATTAAGCCTAAAGCTTCCAATTCGGAATATTCGGTTATACTTGAAAGGAATGTCGAGAGAGAATGCGCTTCTTCTGGAGTTAATTCTGCCATAATGAAATTAAAAATTTTAATTCAATTAATAATATGTAAAAAATATAGACTTAAAAAATTATATTTTAGTAAATTTTGGTATTTTATACTTTTTTAAATAAATTAGTAGAAAGAGTATTGAAAAAATTAATTTAATTTCCTTCAAGTTGTTCTTTTATTTGTTCTTTTAATAGTTCTCGTTTAGATCTCCCTACTACTGGCTTTGCACTCTTGCTAGAATGCTTTAAAAGCTCAATAGCTAATATTCTTCCTCCTTCAGAGAGAATACGAGGTGCATAATCTTCAGCAAAGAAGATTCCCTCGGGTATCGCGCCCACTTTTGAAATTTCTTTAGTTACTTGCTTTTCTCCTAAGAATTGTTGTACCCTTTCAACCACTGAATATGCTTGATTCCCAATTATTATTAGTTCGCGTTCAAATCCCGCAGGTATTTGTATTTCTTCTAATTTCCCCATAATATCTTGAAAATCAATTTGAGTCTCCTGTTCAGTGAAGGATGGCATTGAACTATCTCCTCTATATAAAGGACCAGTATTTTGTAATGCTCGTTCTTTGCTACCAGCAATATTCATTCCTTCAGCAGGTTCTGGAGCACCAAAAATATTTTTTTCTCTTAAGGGATGCACATTCGGTGGAGCAACTTTTTCACCTTTTATTTCCTTGGCAATTCCTCCTTCTGTTCTTCCGCCTATTAACTGTAGAAATTCAGGATCTTCATCACCTTCATCAAGAGGTATTACACTATAATGCATTCCAACCTGGCCACGAATTTCTTGAGATCTTTTTGCTCCAATAAATTTAGATCTTACACTACTTTTAACTCCCTTCCAGAGATAAACTTTTCTTGAATCATCAGCAACGAGAACATAACATTCATCAGTTTTTAACACATCTTTAATTGTGCCTTCAGTAGTAAGTTCGGTTGTTGTTCCATCTGGATTAATAAGAAACAATTGCGTTATTTTAATCAATCTCCTCTTTATTGTTATGGAAACTAGGTTTTGGCTTCAGAAATAATTATTATACGAAATTGTTACTCAAAATATTAATTCTTTAACCTCAACTTAGTTATCACAATAACTAGTTTAATTATATAATAAATTAGAAATTAATAAATTTTTATCAAAAAATAAAAACACGTTCTGACATCTCTTAATTTGTTATCAAATATTGTATATTTTTTAGGATATTAAAGATGAAGTAATTCACTTAAGGTATTATTAATATTGTGTAACATTTCTACTGCTGTAAAACGAGGTCCAATATTCTTTTTACAGTATTCACCAATGATGCCATTGAGGAATACCCCAGAACATGCGGATTTAAAAAGATTGTTACCTGTAGCCAGAAAAGCGGCACATAATCCCGCTAATAAATCCCCTGTACCTCCTATGGACATTTCCGGGCAACCTGTGCGGTTTATCTTTATTTCCTCCCCGTTGCTTATATAATCATATGGTCCTTTTACAAGCAATGTTAAATCATACTTCTTAGCTAATCCCAATACAACCTTACTTCTTTCTTCGATTTGGTCATAAGGGGGTAGATCAACACCCATCATAATTGATAATTCACCCTCATGAGGAGTCAAAATTATGTTCTGACTTTTCAATAGTTCAAGGTGATTTTTAACCAATTTTAAAGCATCAGCATCAAGAACATATGGCTTTTTTGTGTTATTTAACTTTTTTAACAAATTTATTAATAATTCTTCAGTTTCTTCTTGCAGTCCTAATCCTGGGCCAATGATAACTGTGTTTGACCACTCAATTAATTCAGCAATCTCATCAAAAGCTTTCATGTTTAGCCACTTACCTGGACTTGTCCGGACGATCAAATTAGGAGAATAGCTTCTAATAACATCACCCACAACTTCTGGCACATAAGTTATAACCAAATCAATTCCAAAGTTAATTCCTGTTAATGAAGCATATGCAGGAGCACCAGAATAATTCTTAGATCCTCCAATAACAAGAATTCTACCAAATTTTCCCTTATGAGCATCAATTTCTCTAATTTTTAGTGTGGGGATTAAATCACCTTTCCCAACATATAAATTAGCCTCATAAGGGATTCCAATGGATCGTATTACCAACTCTTTAATATGATCGCTACTAGTATCCAAACCATTTTTAGCTCGATGAAGTGCTACGACTAGATCTGCTTTAACAGCTTTATGAATAACTTCTCCTGTATTTGGGTTCATCCCAGAAGGTAGATCAATTGATACGACATCAATACCATTTTCTTCTCTTAATTTATTTATTATATCAATAGCGGACGATATTGGTTCTCTTATCTTTCCAGATACTCCGGTTCCTAATAATCCATCAATAATTAAACCTATATCTCTTCTATTTTTATTTAGTATACCAATTCCGCCAATATCTGTAGAATCAGATACAATAGTCGTTTTAACCATATAGTTTATCTTGTTTCTTATTAGTTCCCAGTTAAATTGAGAAGCATTGGTTCTTATTTTTTCTGGAGATCCAACCAGAATAACATGGGATTTAATATTAAATGCTGCTAAATGTCTTGCTACTACGAAACCATCTCCACCATTATTTCCTGTCCCACAAAAAATAACAACTGTAGATTTATCTTTGATTTTATACCTATTTATAATTTCATCGGTAATACAATATCCCGCACATTCCATTAAATGAATTAAAGGAATACCTAGCCATTGAGCATTGTTATCTGCTATTACAACATCTTCAGCTGAAATTTTTTCAGAGTTAATTTGATTCATAACAATTAATCTTAAGATTCTGAATTAAAAAAGATTATTTTATTATAAGGATTATAATATAAATTGAAATAAAGTAAGTCCAAAAGAAGAGACATTGATGTCTACATTTAAAGAAGATATAATTGAAGCAAAAGAAAGATTAAAAGCATGGTGGGACTACGAAATTATAGATCGTCCAGTCGTGTCTTATTATTATCCCCGCGAAGGCGGTTCAGTTGTAGGGCTTTTTGATATTTTTGGTTTAGGATGGGATCTAGTTAGAGATCCTGATAATATTGAGCAGATACTTGACAATTTTGAAGAAAGATTACCCAATTTACACTTTGGAGGAGAATCAATCCCGTCTTTTTTTCCAAATTATGGTCCCGGGATTATGGCGGCTGTTTTTGGAATTGTTCCAAAATTTCAAACTCGAACTGTTTGGTTCAATCGTCCAACTCCAGTAGACGAAATCATTACATTGCTAGAAGCTGTTAAGTTAAATACCGATAATCAGTGGTATTCAAGGCTTCTACGGATTACTGAATATGCTGCAAGACGCTCTCAGGGGAATTATCAAATATCAATGACAGATTTAGGAGGTATATTAGATATATTATCATCATTTTTAGGCCCAAAAAATATTATCATAACGATGAAACGACGTCCTGACATTATAGATACATGCAGGGCAATAATACTAGAGAAGACTTTACGTGTTTATGACGATCTACAAAAAATAATTGAAAAATATAATGATGGCTGTAATTCTTGGCTTAATGTATGGAACGATAAGCGATGGTATCCAATTCAGTGTGATTTTAGCGCAATGCTTAATCCAAAATGGTTTAAGAGATTCGCATTACCAGATATCCAAGCTCAAGCAGCTCATATGGACCATTCAATATATCATTTAGATGGTCCCTTAGCGATCCCCCATTTAGATGACTTATTATCAATTCCAGAACTTACAGGGATACAATGGGTTCCTGGAGATGGTCGAGAACCAATGGGCCATGAAAAATGGTACCCAATTTATAAAAAGATTCAAACTGCTGGTAAAAACATCGTTAATACTGTGACTCCTAGTCGTCTATTGACTATGTACCGCAATTTCGATCCGAAGGGATTATATCTTCGAGTTGTATATTTCAATAAGCATCTTGCAAGGATGTATTTACCCAAATTTATTGGGGGAGATAATGGTGAAATCATAGCAAA
>JBHLNR010000288.1:0-3638 GCA_048941385.1 Promethearchaeota archaeon | reverse complement strand
GATTTTGCGAAAAATTCAGTGGCAGTGGGCTCTGCAAAACACGGTTGGGGTTTTACATATGAAATTTTGCTTGAAAAGGGATTAAAACCTCAAGATGTTTTTGCGAAATACAACGAAGGAGATATTCAATGGTTACGAGATAATCTACCATTAGATGAGCCAATGTTAAGAATGATTGTAGATCATCTTCCTGATCCTATTACAGCCTCTGAATATAGAATTCCCCATATATGGGGGGGCGATTTGAATTCTGAAATTGGTCAATCCTTACAGAAGAGCGACCCAAACGGAAAGCTTTACGGGATGATTACGAAGATTTTCTTAGATCCTAAGAGAAACTATCAAGCTACTCTTATTGGGCGGGTATTTTCAGGCACATTTGACCATACTGATTCGATTTACTTAATTAATAGTGACTCAAGCAATCGAGTAAAACGACTAGGTGTCATGGAGATAACAGATATATTAGATATTCCTAAGATTCCCGCAGGAAATTTATTTGCACTATTTGGTTTTGTATGCCCTGCTGGTGAGACATTTATGCTCACTAACGATGTTCCCAAAGATAAAGAAGAAAAACAAATGTTGCATCCATTCGAAAAGATTCAATATGCCTGTGAAGCAGTTGTCTCAAGAAGCATTAAACCTAAGGATCCGCATGAAATTGATAAATTAGATGAAGTGGTAGGAAAATGGCTTAAAGCGAACCCTGAAGCAGAATATCGAAGAGATGATGAATCTGGTGAATTTATATTAAGTGGTATTGATCCTCTTCAAATAGAAATTCTTACTAAAAGAATCAATAATCAAGTACAAATAAACATCGGAGAACCAATTATCATTTACAGAGAAAAGATTACTAAAAAGAGTCCTGACTATTACACAAAATCTGCAAATACCCATAATCGTATTTTATTGTATATAGAACCATTAGACGAAACAACTGAACGTCTAATTGAAACGGGGAAAGTAAATGATCTACAAAATGAAAAGGATAGAGCCCAGATCCTTAGAGAAGATGCAGGATGGGATGCAAAAGAAGCAAGGCGTATAGTAGATGTTTATCATGGCAGTGTTTTGGTCAATGGTACTACAGGATTACAAAGATTTGATCGTGTTAAATCATATCTAAGCGCAGCTTTTAGAGATTGGCTTGGTAATTGTATTATGGCAAAAGAACCAGCAGCAGGGATAAAAGTAGTTTTTACGGATATGACCATCCATGAAGATCCTCGACATACACAATATGGACAAATTGCTGGAATGGCATTCTCAGCTCTTTCATTAGCTATGTTAGAGGCTGGACCTCATCTATATGAGCCAGTTCAGAAAATTGATATAAAAACACCGCAAGGAACTGAAGGAGCAGTCACTACAATTATAACGAAACGTCGCGGTAGGATTACAAATGTAATTCCCGAGGGTGAGTATGTAAGAATTCAAGGTCAGATCCCAGCAGCAGAAACAATTGGTATTGCTGACGACATCCGTGGCTCAACACAAGGAAGAGCGTTTTTTGGATATGAATTCAAGGGCTTCGAGAAAGTGCCTGCTTCTTTAGAGGAAGAACTCATTTTAGAAATAAGAAAGCGCAAAAACATGCCATTAGAAATGGCTAACAGAAAAAGTTGGGAACGCTTTATCTATAAACGTACTTAGAATTTTAACTTTTTTTAGTTTTTATACTTACATAAGTTTTACTTGAATATATAGCAATTTAGTAGTCAAAAAATAAATTGATCTATCTATGAAAAGCTTGAAATTTTAGCTATCATATAGAGTTTTCTGACTAGGGCGTTAAATGCATCAGTTACTCCATCACCTGTTAAAGCACTGGTTTTATAATAACCAATAAACCGATTATCTTTTGCAAATTTCTCTACATTGCCATCTGATTTTGGATTATTCGGATCCGATTCTAATTCACCATTATCGACTAAATCAACTTTATTTCCGAATAGAACAATTGGTATGTTTCCACAGTGTTTCTTTAAGTCTCCAAGCCATTTATATACATGATCAAAACTCGTGGATTGTTCAGGTGCATGAGAAAATACAATGATAGCTCCACTACTGCCAGTATAAAATCTTTGCCTTAATGCATCAAATGAATCTTGACCAGCAATATCCCAGAGATACAACTCCACTTTGTCTCCATCAATTATTTCTTCATATTTCGAAAACTGAGTTCCAAGAGTCGCAATATATTCGTTCTGAAAAGAACCTTGGGTATATTTTTTAATTAATGAAGTTTTACCTACAGCACCATCTCCAATAACAGTAATTTTGAATCCATATCCTTTATCATCGCTCAAGTTTTCTAATCCTCATTTAGTTTTGAATCTTCTTTCTTAATTAGTAAAAGTAAGGTATTTTAAATTTTCACAAAAGAAAATACAATTATTTAATAAAAAACTAGTAATAAGAAATCATATTGTAGCTCTTTGATATAACTTGATTACTAATGCTTGAAATGCTTCTTTAACGTTTTGACCTGTCAAAGCGCTGGTTTTATAATATTTAATAATTTTGTGATCTTGGGCAAATTTCTCAACATGAACATCAGATGTAGCATAATCTGGACTTGTGGCTAATGCATTTTGATCAACTAAATCAGCTTTATTTCCAAATAAGATAATAGGGATATTCCCGCATGCTTCTTTTATATCCGAATGCCATTTAGGAATTTGGTTATAAGTTTCTAATTCTTCAGGTGCAAGAGAGAATGCAATAATAGCTCCACTACTTCCTGCATAAAATCTGTCACGTAGTGTACTAAAGGATTCTTGGCCAGCTAAATCCCATAGTAATAATTCCACCTTCTCTCCTGCAACTTCTTCTTCAAACTTTGAGAAGTGCATCCCTAAAGTTGAAATATAGTCTTTTTCAAATGTATCTGTCGTATATCTTTTAATTAACGAAGTTTTTCCTACAGCAGCATTACCGACCACAACTATCTTGAATTTGAAAGCATCACTCATATGATTCAACTTTTTATACATTAACCTGTTTCCTAAATAGTAAAATTGAGTTGTTTTAAATTTTTACATATATTAAATATGAAAAAATCAATATGAAAATGAATTTTTTATTGTATATTTGTTTTTGATTAACTTCTAAAAGCTAAAAAGATTAACTAATTCCTGAGTGTTTTCAACTAAAATATCTGGATCATGTTCTAGCAGTGATTCCTTTTTCGCTAGACCAGAAGCTACACATATCATTTTTACTTCTGCAGATTTTCCAGCATCCACATCAGTTGTCATATCTCCAATAAAAATTGTTTCTGAGGGTTTTATTTTCCACATTTCAATGATTTTTAAGATCCCTTCGGGGCTAGGTTTCACTTCTGAAACCTCATTGAATCCAATAATTATGTCGAAAAATTTAGTCAAATTAAATTTTTCAAGAACTTCCTCAGCATATTGACTTTTATTATTTGTTAAAATTGCCAATTTTAATTTTCTGTCATAAATCTTTTTAATTAAACCATCAATCCCCTTATATATCGAGGATTCAGCATCCTTATATTTATTAAACTGGTTAAATAGAAAGATTGCAATTCGGAGTTTTTTAAAATAACTCAACCCTTCAAGGAATTTTACCTGTAATAACTCATACGAATTTAGAAGAATTTT
>JBHLNR010000287.1:0-3643 GCA_048941385.1 Promethearchaeota archaeon | reverse complement strand
GGAGCTCCATATTGGTGTTGTACAAACTTTCCAAATGAGCAAGTGCCATCCCCAAACTGCCAAAAATATCTTAATGAATCAATATCACTTTCAGATTCCTCTACGTTCTTTGCACTCATTAAAAAGACTACTTTATCAGAATATGTAATTATAGGATTTTGATTATCCCCAATTTCGTAATATGGATCCCATGAATATCCAATAGCGTTTATCCAGCTCGTTCCTGTATCAGAAGTGCTCGTTTCTATTTTGAGTGTATTTATTTTAACTATGTCAGGATTATCAATAGTAAGGATCGAGGATTCAACATCATCTACAGTTATTCTAAATTGCTGGGAGGTAAGGTTGTAGTAATTTCCACTCGAATTGTCAGTACAGAAATCAACTCTTACATGATACCACATATCATTTTCAGCATTTAGGGAGGGGAATAGATTTAGATAATTAGTATTTGTGGTGTATCGCCAATTCATATCATCCATTAAAACTTGTAAAGCCATATCTGAATCATCCCACAATGAAAGTGCCCATGTTTTAGAAGAAGTATCGTCGCTTCTTACCCAAAACTCAACAGTACCAAAATCCTGCTCATCAAATGAGTTACCTATTGAAATACCTCTTTGATGAGAATTATCTACAAATCTAAGAACCTTATCATGAGACTCATCACCACTTTCAACAATACTGACGGAAGTTATAGGAGGGTTTAAATCCTCTAAGTTATAAATGGTCCAACCCATAGGAATTGAATCAATTATAGCATTTTGCCAATTATATGTAGCAATATATTCGTTTGTAGCTTCTCCGTAATCTTCGTCAACGTTTATATCTATCTCTGCTGAAGGTGCTTGATTTAAAATTGTTATATTCTTAGTTTTTTGACTTAGTGCTCCTTGGTCATCGATTAGACTTACAGTTATTGGATAAGTACCTGCGTTAGCCCAGGAATGAATTATGGAGCTTTGATTAGTGGAAACTTGATTTTCAGTTCCTTCTGCAAAATTATATATATAAGTAAGAACACCTGGCACTTTATCGAAATCAGATTCAATTAAATTTATTACTGAAATATTGACTGGTTCATCTTCAAAAGCAACATTATTTTCAGCATTCATTGAAATATCAAATACTGGGGCCTCGTTTTCAATTACTACATTTATAACTTGGTAAGCAGAATCTCCTGAACTATCTATTGCAGTTATAATAACATCGTATCTTCCCTCAAGAGAGTATGTATGGTTAACATTAGTCTCTCCTGTGACATCTAAGGGAGAACTATCTCCAAAATTGATCAATATTTGTTGATAGCCTGTGATATCCCAATTGAATTGAAGCTCTTCCCCAACATCAGCAGGATTAGGAGAAACTGTAAAACTATTAATCTGCGGTTCCGCCCAAATATCTCTACAACTGATAAGAAATGCTGATAAAACAAGATATAATGATAATAGGCCTAAAACATATTTTTTCTTTTCACTCTTTAATAAGTTCTCACTCGTCATCTCCAATTTCCTCCATACTTTTAATTCTCTTTCTTCTATAAAGATATAATATAATTATAACTCCAAATATAGGGATAGTAGTACTAAAAATGATAATCAAGAAAATAGGAAGATCTGATGGACGAGAAGGTTGTTTAGGAAGTCGTAATTCGATCTGAATGCATTCAGAGCTATAATTCCCATAGTTATTAAAAGCAATTACCTGAAAATAAGAGGTACCATTTCTAGTAATTGAAACGGGATAGCGATATTCTGGCCATTCAAAATCAGGAGTATAATTTCCCACTAAAGAAACTGAATTATCATCTACATCTGTTATATAGTTCCTAGAGGTGTAGATGAGATAATATTGAGAGTAATTAGATCGAGTCCAAGCTAAGATAAAATTGCCATCTTCATCAAAGTCATTATTATCTAGTTCTTTTGATAATTCAAAGAATTTTGGAGTTTTCTGAACAGTAACATTAACACAGTTCGAAAGTTTTTGCCCTACTTCATTATATGCTATAATAGCATAATAATAACTGCCATCTGATAATCTGCCTGGTATAGAATATGATTGGTCAGTTAAATTTTCGACAACTTGTGTTCCCTTATTGCTGACACTATCTATATAAATAGAATTAACATAAATTGAATAATTG
Organism: Promethearchaeota archaeon; assembly: GCA_048941385.1. Classification (GTDB taxonomy): domain Archaea; phylum Asgardarchaeota; class Lokiarchaeia; order Sigyniarchaeales; family SOKP01; genus Loki-b32. Next base: position 1,497 of record JBHLNR010000287.1, on the reverse strand, counting down.
TCCGCACCCAGGGATGAGGACCATGATAGACTTACCTTACCATCCGAATTTATTTGGGGGATTATTTCTGAAAGAATAAAATCACTAGGGGGATACTGTACTACAACTCTAATTTGATTTGAACTCTTATTACCAACCTCGTTAAAAGCAATAACCTTATAATAATAATTCCCTTCTGATAGATCTTCTAATAGAAAGGTTCGATTTGTATTACCACTAACAATTTCTATAACATTTTCATTTATTTCAGCTATAGATTCATTAGACTGATATAGTGAATAATTATCCGCATCTAATGATACAGTCCACGTAACATTAAAAGATCCATCAATATCTGGCGAAGTAGCATCAGTTGATAACTTGAACTTCCATGGAATAGGATGATCTTTTAAGACAAGGATATCATCATCATTTAAGGATAATTTTGTTTTACCTGTAACGTACACACTGTCTACTGAATCAATGACGATTCCATAACCAACATCCTCAATATTATTACTAAAGGTTTTATACCATTGAAAATGACCTGTTATATTAAATTTAGCAACACACACCTTCTTATAATCACCTTCATAGCTTTCTGTGGACCCTACAATAAGGATATTATCTTTTGAGTCGAAAGCACTATCATATCCATAATCATGCTCATCTCCACCCCAAATCGTTTTCCACTCCATAGATCCTGTCGTACTATTAAACTTAAGTAATATAAAATCTCCACCTTTTCCATGATTCTGGATAAAACCTGCAATATATACATTTTCCATTGAATCAAAAATCAAAGAACGGCCTTCATGCCATCTGTCATCTCCAATGGTCGTGTTATACACCAAATCTCCAGAAGTGTTATATTTGAGGAGAAACAGGTCTCTTACTATTGCCCCAAAATTATCAGTATAACCTGTTAAGTATACGTTTCCTAGAGAATCAATGTTGATATCTTGAGCACGCTCATCGTAATAATCACCCCAGGTAGTGTTTTTTAGCAAATTTCCTGTAGAAGCATCAAATTTCAATAAAACAACGTCATCATAACCACTACTATTTTTGGTTGATCCTCCAACATAAACATTACCGATCCCATCAACTTCGACTCCATATCCCTTATCCACATTATCTTCTCCCCATGTTTCATTCCAAAGAAGTGTTCCTGAACTGTCGAATTTTAATAAACATATATCATGACTTCCACTTGCAAAACTGGAGGTATAGCCAGTAACATATATATCATTCGATGAATCAACTGTAATAGAGACTCCTGCATCCTCAGAAGCACCTCCCCAAGTTTGATTCCATATAACATCTCCATTACTACTATATTTTATGATAAACAAATCGTGAGTGAGCTTGGTTGAGTTGTAAATCCTCCCAGTAATTAAAATATCTTCGTTATTGTCAAGGATAATAGAAATTCCTTCGTCTAGACCACTATTAATTATTGTTTCATTCCATTGATATGGAGAGGATACTCTAATTGAACCAATTGAATTATTTTTA
>JBHLNR010000082.1:0-15175 GCA_048941385.1 Promethearchaeota archaeon | reverse complement strand
AATATTAAAAAGTTTGAAAAAATCTTAATTAAATATATATTAAATAGTAAAATATTATAATGTTATTTTATTGCTAAGAATAAAAAAATTAAGGTTACCTGAAATTTAGTAATAATTAAAAATTGACAGTGAGAGTAAAATGAAGATAATTGATGTTATTGGGTTTTCTGGTTCGGGAAAGACATACTTTATAATGAATGCGATAAAGGGTATCAAAAGAAAGCTAAATTGCAATGTTGCAGTAATTAAAAATGTTAAGCATCATCACATTGATGAGGAAGGTAAGGATTCTTATAATTTTACCAAATCTGGAGCTAGCTACTCGATAATTCAAAATGTCTACAATGAAATGGCCATATTTTTAAAAGTAGAAGAGAACAGACTAGATGAATTTCTCAATTGGCTTAACCAAGGTCCATACAAAATTGACATAGTGATTACTGAAGGTTTTAGAAATTTACATCATCCTACGATACTATGTGTAGGTAGTATAGATGAAATTGAATCACAAATAACAAATAACGTAAAAATGATTTCTGGAATTATATGTGCAAAAAAAACTGTCAGTAAATCTTCTTTAAATATCCCTATTATTAATATAGAAGAGAATTTTGAGAATTTTTTAGAAATTTTTAACATTTCATAAGATCATTCGAATTTTTTCCAAAATGGAGCAATTTTTTGACATACAAATTTAAAATCTTTTATGATTTTCTCGTCCTTGTGACCAGAAATAAAATAATCTCTTAACTTTTCATATACTTCGATCTCATTGAAAGAACTAACATCACTCATAATATACGAAAAAAATTTATTCAAGGGTATAATAATTTCATTGACTAACCATTCTTCGAAAAAGGGTTGATCTGAAAAGGATTGAATATTATAAGTAATCATAATCTGAATTAATTCCTCATCAGAGTAAAAATTTTCGTCTGAGATTATTACATCGTATTTTTCCATTTCTTTCTTAAGTTTGTCTTTATTTAAACTAATGGTATAATCGGGCCAAACATCATCAGAATAGTTAAGATCTTGGAAAAAAAATAATTCTAGTACTCTTAGAGCAATATTCTTACCAATATAACGACTCCTAGGGTCAATAAAGTTTGGAGAGGCTTCACTGGGATTAGATCTTAAGAAAATTTTATCAATTAATACATATAGAATCCTACAGATATGATCGACTAATTTCTCAAATGAGAAAGGTATATTTTCAGGATTTTCAGAAAGGATTTTGTTTTCTGTTTCTAGTTTAATTGAAAAATCTGTATTAAAGCTTTTTAGAAAAGTCTTAAAAAATCCATAATTCAATTCTGATATATTTTTACTAAATAATCTGTGAAAAAAGAGGTCAATATTTTCGATATTTGATAATGTAGAAAAGTAATTAAGGAACTCTTTTATATTATTAATTGAATTAGCGGTAATCACATCCTCAACATTTTTATTATAATTATTTAAATGAGATTTAAACTTCTCTGGTAAAAACAATAAATCTCCTACTTCTAAAGCCTCTAAACCACTCCCAAAATAGTATTTCATATACAGAAAGAATAAGTTTAGTTGTGATCTCGAAGACGGAAGATTATTCGCTTGAAATGTTGAGTAAAGTGTTGATTTCTTATCAAGATAATTAAAAAATTTGATTATGACATTCTTTTTACTATCGTTGTAATCATCCAGATTAGCTAAAAATCCTTTTTTAATTATATCTATTTTGGAAAAGATAGAATCTTCTACTCTAGAACCAACAAAGTTAAAGAAGTCCAAGAGTGGGGAAAAACTTTGTAATAAGATGCATTTCTTATAAAAGTAATAAAGTAAATCAACCAATTTATCCTTAGCAAATGGATATTCTTCTAGAGCTATTTGATATAATTTTTTTCTTCCTTCTAGTAAGGTTTCGTAGTAATATTCGGGGATCCCTTTGAAAGGTCTTAGAAAGTAATATAAAACCATGTCATAATATGTTTGAAAGATAGTATCTTTACTATCTTTTATAATAATCATAAAATCAATTGTTTCACCATTTTTTTCTTTTTTTACTTTAACTGTATCAAGTAAAATAAGAATTTTCTCTTGAATTGTTCTCCTAATCACTATACCTAAAATTCTAATAAGAAAGTATAAATAACCAGTTGGAAATGTAAAACCATTAAAAAAACCACCCTCAAGCTCCTTTGAAATTTTACTAAAATATTCCATTTCTTCAGTAGATAGCAAATAATGATATTCTAAAGATAATATTTTTTCAGAGATTTTTTCCTTAATGATCAATTTTAAAGAGTTGTCACTAAATCCAAAGAAAAACTGTAGAAAATAGCTAAAAAAATTATCAAAATTCTCATAGAAGAAGGTCGTAAAAGTCTTTTTAATTGTTCTCTTTTGATTCTTTTTATTGAAATCATTCCATTTCATTCTGATTTCAGCCTGAAAATTATTAAAGTCCTCTTTCTTCCTTTCTAAAATTTCTAAAAATAAATTTGTTTCATAATCCAGTTTAAAATCCTTCCCATTGATTTTCTCTTTCAAGAAAATTAAGATATCGCTTAATTGTTTATTTACCAAATTAACTCAGTATTATATTCAATCTTGATTAATATTCGAAATTTTACAACCCTAGAATGTTAAGGCTAGTTATAAATACAATAAAAATATGGGAATAAAAATATTAGTCAGTTGATAAAATTATTGAAAAAGAGGATTATTTTTGTATAATTTAGTATATTTTTGTTATTTCATCAGTTTCAGAGTAAAATAATGGATTTATTTTTCCGTCAATTTCTCTAATTCTTAAACCCTCCTGTTTTGTGAGAAATATACCAATTTTTTCTGCATCAATCTTATTTTTTCTCAAAAGATCGATTAAATCATCACAAAATTTGTTCTCCACGGCAATTAATAAAGAACCTGATGAAATCGTACCTATTGGGTCTAAATCATAAATTTTACTTAATTCTAATGGTTCAGGTAGAATTTTTATTTTTGATCTTTCTACTAAAATCCCTGTATTTGATGCTATGGTCATTTCAGCAAGGCCAGTAGCAAGTCCCCCTTCAGTTGGATCATGAAATGATTTAATGCTAAACTCTTTATTGGCCAATATTGCTTCTTTAAATACACTAATACCTGGATCGTAAAGATAATTCTTACATTTCTCTATAAATGATGAGTTATAACCTTTTTCTTCAAGTTCATTTTCTCTTTCACGTCCAATTATCGAGGTTCCTTCAATAAAGACACCTTTAGTAAGAATTAGTGCATCTCCTGGTTCTGCACCAGAAGTTAACACAAGCTTCTTTTTTGTTACTTCTCCCAATAAAGATCCAATTACTATAGGTCTTTCAAGTTTAGGGGTTATCTCTGTGTGGCCCCCTATTACAGTAATCCCCATTGATTTGCATGTATCATGAATATCTTTAAATATTTTCTCAATTAAGTCATTTGAAGTGTTGTTCTGAGGCAATAGGATTGTAGCTTGAAACCACTTAGGTATGGCACCAGTGCAAACCACATCATTTGCATTAATATTTACAACATAGTATCCGATCTGATCAGTTGCAAAAGTGATAGGATCGGTTTTTGCGACTAAATAATTATTTCCAGGTATATCAATAACAGCAGCATCTTCTCCAATTTTGGAACCTAATATTACTCTCTTATCATGAACTTCTAAATTTGAAAGCAATTTGGCTAAAAACTCATGTTTAAGTTTCCCAAGATCAAATTTGTTAACATTTCCTTTCATTGATCTATCAATATTATAAGAGAAGATAAATATTTAAATTTAGGAGGAGTATCTTGAAACTAATTACATATTTAAAGTGTCCAAGATAAACAATATCTCATTCTTAAGTGAATTCAAACGATAATTGTTTTAATAACTTCGAAGTTTTTATCCCTAAAGATATTTAAGTAAAATATGAAATATATTATGAGGAAATCTTTGAATTAGAAAGATCCTATTTCTCTATATTTGAAAAGTTTTTATTCCACACTAAAATTTAAAAGTAAATTACGTTTCTATCATATTAAATTACATTCTTAATCAAAATTAATTAATAGAAAAAGTTAATTTAGAAAAAGAGTCTGGAAACAATGGGATTTGGTAAAACGTTTTCATTAAGTTTAGTTGCTTTTATTGGTTTAAATTTTATTTTTTCAATTCTGTACTTGGCATTAGGTCCCGGTTTTGATGAATTATTTAATAGATTTGATCCTGATTCTCCCGATTATGCTCCATTAATGATGATTTATTATCTTTTTGGCTCAATTATTAATGCTCCATACATGAATCTAAATTGGGTTATTACTCAACCTCTTTTCAATGACATGACAGATTACTTAATATTAGGTATTGGGTTTATAGTAGCACCTTTAATAGCTGCAATTCTTGCTGGAAAATTTGCTGAAAGTAAACTTCAGGGTTTTGCTGGATGGTTGTTAACAGTTATAATTAGCACAACCGTGGTTATAGTAGGCTTATTTTTAAGAAGTCCCACATTTGAAGCAGAATTAACTGCAACCTATACACCATATCTTGCTATTCCTCCACCTATCAGTAATGAAGTAATAATGATTTCACTTATTATTAGCTGTGTAATCAATATAGTGTTCTATGGATTTTTTGCTTTACTAGTAGCGAAAACTGAGTATTATTGAGACAAACAATGAAAATATAAAATTACCTTTTATTTTCTCTTTCTCTTAAATATATTACTCATTTTATTTAGAATTAAAAGATATTCATTTTTTAAACGAATTTAAAGTACCTTAAGGTATCAAAAGAGACTCTTTAATAACATTTTAATTGAATTTACAATTAGTCTTATCATTGAAATTTTCTTAAGAGAAATAAATAGACTACATAATTTGGAGAAAATGAAATGGCAAGACCAAGTCCTCTAGAAGTTTATGCACTATTAGATAAGAGTAACTGTAAAGAATGTGGATATGATACATGTATGGCTTTTGCTACAGATATTCTCGAAAGGAAGGTCAGGGTTCAAGATTGCTTACATCTAATGAAAGAAACTAAACAAGCAAAGAATCGAGATAAACTAATAGAGTTAATAACACCTCCCCAAAAGCCTGTAACCATAGGTGTTGGAGATAGAATTGCCACAATAGGAGGTGAGGAAGTCCTTATGAGACATCAGTTAACTTTTTATAATCAGACGGCAATTTTTATAGAAATTGGTGATGATGACGGAGATTTAGAAGAAACGATTAAATATCTTACAGATCTTAAAATAGAACGAATAGGTGATGTTCTTACTTTAGATGGGGTTGCTTTAAGAAATGTGTCTGGAGATAAGGAACAATTCAAATTAGCTGCGAGTAAAATAACGGATCTCTCAAACCTTCCAATAATGTTATGTACATTTAACGCAGATATATTATTATATGCGGCGGAGGCAATTAAAAACAAAAAGCCATTGTTATATGCTGCTACAAAAGATTCATGGGAACAAATAGGTAAATTTGCCATACAGAATAATTTACCTTTAGCTATTTATTCAAATGATTTAGATGAACTAACATCTTTAAGTGCAACCTTACAGAAACTAGGAGTCAAAGAAATTGTTCTAGATGCAGGTACTTTTTTTGGTCCCGGAAATCTCTCAGGAACATTTGATAAAATTATACAATTAAGAACTGCTGCTATTGATAAAGAAGATGTCAATGCCGCATGGCCGGTAATGGGTGTTCCTTCTGTTTATTGGAATCAGGTAAAAATTGGAAATGATAAAGAGCTATGGGAACATCAGTTTCAGGAAGTAATTATGGGGGCAATTATGGAATCAATAGATACTAATTTAATAGTACTACATACTGGTCAGAAAAAGGAAGAAATTTGGGCACTTTTAGCTCTCATGACATTACGACAGAGTGTGTTTTCTGATCCAAGAATTTATCCTGCAGTTGATGCTGGTGTTTATAAAATTGGAGAACCAGATGATATGGCTCCGATTTTTGTAACCAGTAATTATAGAATGACAAAAATTCCTGTAGAACAGGATTTACAAGGAGCTAATTTGAATTGCTGGCTTTTAGTGGTTGATACTGAAGGGATAGGAATAGAAAGTGCGGTTGCGGGTGGTCAGTTTAATGCTGGAGGGATAGCTGAAGCTGTTAAGGAATTTAAGGCTTTTGATAAAGTCAAACATCGTATTCTTGTTCTTCCTGGAATGGCCGCTAGGTTAAGTGGAGCACTAGAAGACGAAGCAGACGCTTATGTTGTTGTTGGTCCTCGTGACAGTTCAGGTATTCCTAAATTTATGGATACACAATGGAAACCCGAAGAATTCATGAAAGAATATGAATCTTGGGAGAAATAAGGATTTTCTTTAATTTTTTTATCTTTTTTTATTACTTTCTAGATTCGAGTTTTTTAGAATTGAATTAATAATATCAATAGAAATATTGTAAACTTTCTTTACAATCTGAGTTTGATTCCTTTGCTTTCTAGCTTCTAGCAGTTGATTTTTCGTATGAAATCCGGTAAGTACTCCAATAAATGAACAATTTAGGTTTTTTGCGAGCATAGCATCTTTAGGATGATCACCAATAATTACAAACTGAGAGCTAGGATATGATTCCAGTAAGAACTTAGTTAAATTTGGATCTAACTTGCTCTTTATAGAATCTGTTTCTCCTAATATGAAGTCAAAAAAGTTATCAATTTTTAAATATTGGGCAATTTTTGCAGCAATACTCTGTTTCTTAGAAGTTATAATCCCTAAAGTATAATCATGGGCTTTTAATTCTTTTAATATATCTTTTGCACCGGTTAATAATTTAGACTGATAGATTCCTATTGCAGCATAGTATTCTCGAAATGCCAAGGATAGTTCTGAAGGATCTTTGTCTGTGAATTTGGTGAACATCTCATTTAATGGGATACCAATCATTTTTTCGATAACAGATTTTCTAATTGGAGAGAGATTAAATTTTTTTAAAGCGTAATTAAAAGAATTAACTATTCCTTTCCTATTATTTATTAAAGTATAGTCTAAATCGAAGCTAATAACGATATTATCTCTTTTACTCATTTGAATTTTTATGTTTTTCTATTACTCCAATCCATTTATACAGAAAGTTTTACTTAATTTATTTTAAATCCTCTGAATAACTTTAGAAGAAACATGATTTCTTCAGAGCTTTCAATTATTCTTCTTAATGGAAACGGGAAATCCTTAATCTCGACTTGATTGCCTTTAGATACAACATCAATCATAATTTTTATAATTTCTTTATACTTATTGATTGTCGAACCGGTATATTCAATCTCAGATATAACCTCCCAAGCTTTATCCAATTTACCATTTAATATACATGAAATGGAGGCTAAAACATAACTGAGCACAATATGGGAATAACCAACCTCTTTCAAATTCGCAGCTCTATAGTAATAACGATATACATTATTAACCATTTCTCGTAATAAAAAATCTTTTGCGGTATCAAGTTGTTCATAAAATTTAATGCTCTCTAAAATAAGCGTTGCTGCAGTATAAAATTGTTTATTTTTTAACCCTTCTTCAGCAATTTTATTTAATCCCCGAATAATTTGATTGAAGATTCCAAACCTATTATACTCTAATTGACCTTCTATAGCGACATCATACGCGTTTAAATAGCTTTCCGTAGATTCATTTATACTCTCAATTTTCCAAAAACAATCTCCCGCCTTTACGAAATGTTTATAAGCCATTTCTAAATTATCTAGTTCCTTAAAAACATTAGCACTATCAAAAAAATTCATTCCAGCCTGGTTATAGTCTTCATTTTTTTCTGAAAAGTTTCCAGCTAATAAAAAGCATGAGGCACACTCAATTAAATTATTTTCTATTTCTTGATAACATAATCCTGCACCACGATAATATCTAGCAATTTTTTGATAGTTTTCTGGTATTTTTTCAAGTTTTTCTGCTAAATCAATATAAGCTCCAGCTTCTCTCTTAGAATAGTTTATATACTGATCCTCTTCAGCTATAATTTTATAAAGATTTTTTAAAATCTGATATATTTGAGCTATGGTTAGACTCTCATTCTTTTCTTCTAAACTGGTGGCTAAGTTTGAAAAAAATTCAATACCCTCCAAAATAGATTCTTGAGCTTTATTGTAATCATCTATTTCCTCATAGCACGTGCCAATTTGCTGGTATGAAAATGACAGCATATCAAAAAAATGACGAGATTTCGAAATTTCTATTACTTTCTCATAGTATTTTATGGCATTTTTGAAATCAGAAATTTTCCAATATAATTCCGCCACATTTTGGAAATTTTGAGCGAGTTTCCTAGTCTCGTCAAATTCCTTTAAGAGTGTACTCTCTTGTTTTAAGAATTTAATACTATTCAAGATATTTTTCTTTTCTGATGGAGTATCTTCAAATTTATCTAGAAAGATTTCAGCAATTCTCAGATACAGCTCAGCAACTTCATGCAATTTTGCTTGTAATTTATAATCAATTATCTGTTTTCTGTAAAATTCTATAATTTGATTATATAAATCACTTACTTTTGAAAAATCCAAATCTTCAATCATTACAGCAACAGAATAAAGGAATTCTCCTGCTTCAAAAAATTCTCCTGATTGAGCTATTTCATTGGAAAAATTAATTGAGGTTAAGATAAGTTCGTTTATTGATTTATTACGTTCTATTGGATCATTGATAGTTCTAATTTTTAACTCAGAAGCCCTTATTTTCTCTAAAAATTCAGTATAATCAATGAATTCTTCTTCTTCAATAATCTTATGATCTCCTCAGAAAACAATAACAACTATGTGAAGAAATTAAATACACCATAAAAAATTTCGTGATTTATATTGTAATTTGAAACTTCTCCTTTAAAATCAGTACAGTTTAGATTAGATGAGACATATTTGATAAAGGAGATAATATTAAATATGATCAAAATTATAATATAAATAATTAAAAATTTTAGGTGTTTTTAATAGATGAAACAAATAAATGAATTGTTAGATACCGGTTTGTATGAAACATTTAGCCCCGAAAGAGCTATGACTGTTGCGGATTTGTTAAAGGAACTTAACTTAGAAGGAAAATATTTCGGAATCCTTGTAAATAGTAAAAAAGCAACCCCAGAAACTAAAATTGGTCCTTCAGATGAGGTAATCATACTCCCACATATCGCAGGAGGCTAAAAGTAAGGTAAATAAATATTTTTTTTGATTTTCTCTTTTTTAATTACAAGTCTCTAGAATTGTCTATTTTAATTCAATTTTGAGTAAATCTTCAGCTAATATAGTATTTTGAAATATTTCCTTTGCTTCTTCAAGCAGTATTGAAGCATCTTCTTGATATCTAGATGATATATGGGTCAGAATTAGTTGTTTAGCGTTCATTTCTTTAGCATCAATAGCAGCATCTATAGAAGTTGAATGTTTTTTTTCGTGAGCTAAATCCGTTAACTCCTTAGCAAATGTAGCTTCATGGATAATTATATCAGAATCTTTTCCTAATTCAATTAAAGATTTACCTGGTATCAAATCTCCAGAATAGGTTATTTTTCTTCCTGGTTTTTTTGGTCCAACTATTCCTTCTTTAATTGGATCAACTTTTTTTCCTTGAAATTCTATAATTTCTCCTTCTTGCATTTTTTTCCAAAGATGACCTTCAGGTATTCCTAATGATATCGCCTTTTCAGGCTCAAATTTACCAAATCGGGGTTTTTCAATGAATGCATAAGCATATGTTAAAACTGAATGCTCAACTAAGGCAAATCTTATTGAGAAATATTTGGAATTATGAATTGTATTTTCTTTTATTTTAATTTGTTTCTTAGGTTTTTCTTTTTCTAAGCCTTCAAACTCAATTAGTTCCTTATTATCGTGATCAATTTCAATAATTCTAAGTGGATAATTTGCTTTTAAACCAAGGATTTTTCTATGCAGAAACAGATAGAGGAAAAGATTCCTTGGTCCATAGATCGTAATAGGGGCTTTTCTTTCATTTAAACTTAGACGGAATAGAAATCCTGGTAATCCAATAATATGATCTCCATGAAAATGTGATATAAAAATTAACAAAGGTTTATTAAATTTCAATCCTGCTTCAGCAAATCTACGTTGGAAATCTTCCCCACAATCGAATAAGAGAATTTTATTTCTGTATCTGATAGCAGTTGAGGATAAATTACGATCTCTAGTAGGAGTAGCTGCGGAACTTCCTAGAACATGTAATGTGAGTTCCATAATAAGTTTAACACGTTAAAATATTTAAAATAAACTTCTTTCAGCTAATTAAACTAATTAAAACTAAGTAAAGTTGGATGATCTAAATTCTTATTTTTTTCTTAATTGCTCAATAGTTAATTTTTGTTCAACATTCTCTTTTTCTAGGTCTGATATGAGCCCTCTAAGCTCCCTTAATCTCAATGCTAGATTTGGTTCCTCTTGAACTTGAGCAGGTGTTTGAACAGGATAAGCTCCTATTTGATTTTGTAATTCATTTATCTTTTTATCTTTCATTTGTAACTGGTTTTCTAACTGTCTATATCTTTTCTTAATTTGCACTGCTTCATTTTTGATGGTCTCTATTTCCCCATCTTTAGTTTCTAATTGCTTTTGTAAGAAAATTGCCATTTCCCTTTGCATTTTTAGTTGTCCTTCAATTTCTTTTTGAGACTCACCCCCGGCTATTGGTTTACTAGATTTAAGTTTATTTATCTGTTCTTGAAGTGATTTTACCTCTAATTTTGATTTATTTAATTTATTCTGAAGATCATCTTGTAGAGTTTTAATCATTTCGGATGGGGGAGTATCGCTTTGATCAAGATTAGAGGTAATACCGCCTGCTTTTATCTGATTTTTCAACATATCAATTTCTTCATCTTTTACCTTAACTTCTCTTTTTAACTCCTTAATTTCAGAAGAATCCTCTTTTCTTTCTACTTTTTTACCTTTTTTATCATATTTCGAAAGCTTTTGTTTTAAATCAATTATTTCACTTTTAGATTTATTTAGTTGTTTTTGAAGATCTTCTATTAAGTTCTTCGTAATTGAATCTGCACTTTTATCTTGGGAAATGGAGCTGAAATCTTTAATTTTTTGATTAAGATCGTTGATTTCTGATTTATAAGCCTCTATTATCTCATCTTTTTCTAGTAATTTTTGTGTAAATTCTGCTGATTCTTTCAGTTGATATTCTAAATTATTAATGACTGACTTTTGCTTATTTACTTTATTTTGTAAATCTGCAACTAATGCATTTAATGGTTGCTTTTCCCTAAAATCCTCTACTCTAATAACAGATGATTCTTTAAGCGAATTTTTAAATTTCTCAAACTCTTGTTGGAGCTGAATGTAATCTTTTCTTAGCATACCCATACTATTCTTTAAATCTCGAATATATTTTTCTTTTTCTTCAAGTTCGTAAGCAAATCTAGATTCTGCGGCTTGAATTTTTTTACTTTTTGTATTAGCTCCATCCTCCAGTTCCTTTAGAGCTTCTAATTCCATAATAGTATCTTCACGTGTTTCTATGGTATCTTCAAGTTGTTCAATCGTATTTTTAAGTCGATTAATTTCATGATCTCTTCCCTTTAATTGTGATTCCAATTCTCTTATTTTATTTTTAAACGTATCTTCTGACATTTTAAAGCATCATCTATTTCTTGGAATTTATTTTATTAATAAAATTATAGATTTTAAAATTTAACTCATTTATTTTCTTTCCTCTAAAATAAATATCCTCAATAGATATCAAAATCTTTAATTGAGAATTTATTAATTTTTTTCATAATAGGATATAGGCTTAGAAAATTAAAAAAGGTGAAAACACCGAGTAATACTAAAAATACGAAAAATGGGACATATAATGGAGGTAGATATACACGACCAAAAATAACACTAGAGTTTAGAATCATACCTATGCCTAAACTTATTAAAAGTGAAGGAATGATTACAAAAAAAGATTCCAAGAATAAAATTCTTTTTAAAGCTTTATTCTTAGTCCCCAATGCTCTCATTATCAAAAAATCTCTTGCTTTTTCCATTATTCCACTTTTTTGATAATTATATAGGGATAGGATTCCAAGGATTGTCATGCTAATAATTAGAAACAATGGATAAAATGACAAATTTAATAAGAAATTCATGTTCTTTTTAAATGCCGTTCCAAGGTCCATATGAGTAAAATTTGTTCCCAATTTAGATTCTATATAATTTTCTAGATCAGATTTAATATTATCAGATATCCCATTTTCCAGTTTTAACAGAACGAGATTAATTGTTTGATTAGTTAACAATAGCTTCTCTTGAAAAGAGTTTAGATCAATATAACCTACATATCCACTATAAAAACTATCAATTACTACTCCCGTTATCTCAAATTCATGTGATTCATTACCTATATTGTTAATTTTAAGATTTTGGATTAGGGCTTTATCAAAGTAATTCGTTGCTAAACCATCCCCCACAATCATCTCATAATCAAGCATAGAATAATTTCCTTCAATCTCAAAATCTTGGATAATGTTACTGAAATTTACACCAAGAATTGGAAGATTCCCTGTCCTGTGTTTTCCGTAAATTACATAATCCCCATCTATAATAACGGTTTTACTCATTTCTTCAATATCACAGAAATTTATCAATCTTTTATCAACCTTTTCGATAGCACTTATATTTTCTTTAATATCGTTTATACTATCAGCATTAAACAGATAATTTGGATCAATAAAATTAATATCTGTCTGATTAATAAATATTCTTGGATTTGAAAACATCTCATACATCAATGAATAATTTTGGAGCACATCTTCGTGACCAATTACTATTATACTTTCTCCTTGAGACTTACGGATCCACTCCTCTGATGATGTCCTTAAAACGATTGTCCCTAAGCCTAGAGTAAATATTATTAAACAAATTAAAGAAAATACAATGAGATATCTTCTGAATTCTCCTTTTCTTCTTAATGTGTTGATAATTGATAATTTAACATTAATTCCTAGTGAAGAAAGCCATTTTGGAATGAACTGTATTTTTTTTGAAGCGTCATAATTATATGGAATATCTTTTGAAAATGATTTTACAATATTTTCATTACCAATTTTCCTTAAAGCATATCCAGATATAATAAATATTCCAAAAAAACAAGAAATAAATAAAATTAATGAATAAATTAGGTCTAGTTGAAATTTAATAGAAAAGTAAAAAGAATCGATTACAATGCTAAATATACCAAAAGAGATCAATCCAGTCAATATACCAAGGAAGAATCCTATAAAAAACATAATATACACCTCGAGAAGGTAAAAACTATAAAGTCTGCCGGGTACTGTACCTAATGCTTTCATTATTCCAATATCTTTCTTTTTATGGACAATATGAGTTGTAGAAATTGCAACTACAATAAAAATAGCTAAAACCATTAGTAGAATCTGAATGATTGATATAAATTGTTTATAAACAGAACTGATACTACTTGAGAAGTAATAAATATTTGAAAATTTAGATTGAAGAAATATATTTAAACCCAAAGAAGATGTGAAATAAAATAAAAATTCTGCTATCCCTATAACCAAAATTATAATTATTAAATAAGGGATTGTTTGATTCTTCTTACGATAAAAATCTTTTAAGGCAAAATCGAATGATGACATTTTTAAATTTTGATTTTCTTTTTTATGTTGGTCGTATTTTTATTTCTACTATTTTACCTTCTTCAAATGATACTATACGGTCTGCTAGAGCTATTAATTCATCATCATGAGTAGCAATTATAATGGTTCTTTTACTTGATTTTAAATCTTTAAATAGTTCCTTAATAAAGCGGCTAGTTCTTTTATCTAAATTGGCAGTTGGTTCATCAGCTAATATTACTGGAGGATCATTTGCTAAGGCTCTAGCAATAGAGACTCTTTGTTGTTCACCAGCAGATAATTGAAATGGTAGATGTTCTCTTCTATCTCCTAAGTTCATTTTTTTTAACAGTTTAACTGCTTTATTTCTCTGATCCTCCAATTTCATACCTGAAAGATTCATAGGAAACATAATATTTTCTTCAGCTGTAAGAGTACTGATTAGATTATAATTCTGAAATATAAATCCCGAATTTATTAATCGAAATAAAGTGAGAGATTCTTGATCCATATCTGAAATCTTAACTCCCTGGTTGTAGACTGTTCCGGAGTTAGGAGAATCTAAACCACCAAGCAAATTTAATAAAGTCGTTTTTCCCGCACCACTAGGGCCTATAATCGCAATGAATTCACCATCTTTAATTTCTAGTGATACTTCATCAACTGCTTTTACAATAAAGTTCCCGATTTCATAGTTTTTAACGAGATCTCTACAATAAATCAATAAATCCTTTTTATTAGGTTCCTCTTCAAGAAAATCTTCATAAGATTCTTGAGATTCTCCAAATTGGTTTTCCTTCATTTTGAATTCAATACTAATTTCTTCTGATTTTAAGAATTAATATTGTATTTTAATAATTTATGTTAGATTTTGAAATAAATTTAAATATTAAAGTATCATAAATATACACTTGAGGGAGAGAGAAATTAAAAATATCCCCTAATTTCCTAATTAAACAATATCGTAATTCACGGAAATGGATTAAAATGGTAACTAAATTATTTTTAAAATCTTAATCTTCCTTTTTAAGATTTTAATTTTTTCTCATCTCCCTCTTACTGATTCTTAAATTATCGCGTTCATGAGAGATTAATCTCAATTGTCTATTTATAAAAAAACTTTAAAGGATTAATTTAATTACCAATTATAATTCTATATGTAATATTTATAATAAAAAATGTAGATCTAAATGGATTTTGAGAAATTGACAGAATTGATCATCGAATTAGAAGTTGATGACATTGCTGATGCTGTAAAAGAAGCATTAGATGAGGATAAAGATCCATTTGATGTTCTGAACGCTTTAACTAAAGGAATGGATGAAGTAGGGCGTCGTTATGAAGAAAAAGAATATTATTTGACTGAACTTGTGTTAGCTGGCGAAACTATGAAAGAGGCATTTGCAATATTACAACCAGCATTAGCTGCGGTAGATACATCTTCAGAAAAGGTGAAAATAATTTTAGCTACTGTTAAGGGAGATAATCACGATATTGGAAAAAATATTCTAGGTTCTTTATTATTAAGTTCTGGTTTTGAACTTCATGATTTAGG
>JBHLNR010000081.1:0-15206 GCA_048941385.1 Promethearchaeota archaeon | reverse complement strand
AATTAGAATTGCAAGGAATTATAATAGGTTTAAAGGATTAATGGCAAAACTTTTGATCGACAGCAACATAAGCATAAATGGAAATAAATTGATTTCTTCAGTTGAAGGTCCATTACAAAATCTAATTAACACGTTTGATAATCCCCAAATTATCCTATTTTCACACAAAGGTGAATTAATATCTGATTATAGTGAACTATTCTTGAATGCTACATCTAAAGACATAGTTGCCATCATAGGTAGTTTTCAAAAAGGTAATTTCTCAAAAAGGATCCTTAAATTATCAAATAATATAGTTTCCATATCGCAATATTCATTAGATGCTTGGGTAGTTGCTAGTAAAATTATTACTTATTATGAGCTAAGTACTAAAATTCTTTAAAATCACTAAAGTTATAAGAAATGGTGATTTTTATCACAATAAGCGTCGCTAGTCTAGGGGTTAGGATTCTGGCCTTCCAAGCCAGTGACCCGGGTTCGATTCCCGGGCGACGCATTTACTTCTCTTCAGTATTTTTATTAAGACCGTTATACAATGCATAATTTCGTGAAAGGATGGTTTCACGATCTTTTTGTGAGATTTTTACTTATTTTTCAAAAACCAAAAAAATAAATTTACAAACTTGTATGTTATATGTGAAAAAACGTCAGCTAAATTTTTTTTCCATTTCCATATTAGATCACTTTTTTGTTTAACTGGCGTTTTTTCCTAAATCGTTAACTCCGTTTTTTATATACATTTTGTAAAGCAATATAGAGTTTATAATTTTTAATAAAGGGATAACTTATCTTTCATGAACATGGTTAATTATAGATATAAAGAATTCAAATCTGTCTTAAACAAATTGAAATATCCTGATTCATGGTTTTGGTCGAGATATACTCTAAACGCATATTCAGGATGCGCTCACGCATGCATTTATTGTGATGCTCGAAGTCAACGATATTATCTAGAGGATTTTGAAAATGAAGTTATTATTAAGAAAGATTTTGATAAGAAACTAGATTTAAGACTGAAGCGAGCCCGTACTTTATTACCGGACGTAATTGCTGCAGGAGGTGTTAATGATTCTTATCAACCGATTGAAGAAGAAATTGAACATACAAGAAAAGTGTTGCAGGTCATCGCAAAACATAAATTTCCCATTAATATCGCAACAAAATCAAAACTAATTACTCGAGATATTGATATTCTTAATAATATTGCTCAAGATACATGGTGTACAATCGGATTTTCAATAAGTACAATAAACGAGGAACTTGCTAGTTTTTTAGAACCTTACTCCTCGCCTCCTTTTGAAAGATTTGATGCATTAAAAATCATTAAAGAGAGTGCGCCGAAAATTCAAGTAGGGATATATTTTGTGCCAATTATTCCGTTTCTTGCTGATGACGATTACAATCTAGAAGAGGTAATAAAGCAATCAAAGAACGCTGGGGCTGATTTTATTTTATTTTCACCCGGGTTAACATTACGCGATTCTCAAGCTGAATATTTTATAAAAAAATTAAAAAATAGTAAATATAATCAAATTATTAAACCATTGCTTGAATTATATAAAGGCCAAATTTATCCTCCTGGTCATTATGTAAAAAAAATTCATTTGAAATTATTGAAACTCTGTGAAAAACATAATCTTGCAGTAAGGGTAAAAAGATGGATTCCCTCTGATTACCGCAAATGGAACTACAAAGTGTCAGAACTTCTGCTAAATGAAGAATACATGAAGTCCTTAAGAACTGGGAAATCCAATAAAACTATGATGTGGGCAGGTTTAAACTTAAATAATTTGGAAGAATCCATATTAGATGTCTATAATAGGGGTGATTTACATACATTAAAGAACTTTAAACCTGAAATAATCGAAATCGTAAAGCCTTATTTAGAAAAAATTAAAAAATTAAAACAAAAAAAGGGATTAGAAAAATTTCTCTAATAAATACAATAACTCAAGAAATCATTGAAGAATTAAAAAATACCGCTCCTAAATTAACACCCGGACAGATTCTTCGAAGGAAAAAAATATTAAATTCTGATAATCCAAACTTTATGGACTATGGTCATAAACTTTCTGATATAGAGAAAATCACACGAAGCATAAATAAGAAATACCAATGTAATTTTAATGACGCTCTTACCATTTGTAAAAATTTAGTCAGCTCCAATGTTCATGAAGAGAAATTTTCTGGAATTTTTTTTCTCAATCACTTTAAAAGCAAATTTAATCAAGCAACTATAAATTTGTTTGAGTATCAATTATCTAATTGCTGTGATACTTGGGCTTTTTGTGATAGCTATTGCATTAGGGTGATTGGACCATTTCTTGGAAAAAAGAATAACCAACAATTAGCTGAAAAAACAATTAATAAATGGTCAAATTCAGAAAATCTTTGGGTTAGAAGGGCATCTTTAGTAATACTGCTTAAAATCGTAATGATAACAAAAGAATTCAATGAGGAATATGTATATAAACTAGTCGAAAAAATGTTGAACTACACCGAAGATTATATTCAGAAAGGAATTGGGTGGCTTCTAAAGACTTGTTCAAAAATTAATCCTGATTCAATTTTTAATTATTTAATGACCAATAAAGAAGGTCTCCCCCGCTTAATCCTTAGATATAGCAGTGAAAAATTGTCTAATGAAAAAAGAAAACAAATTTTAAAGAAATAAATCCCATTAACAATATTATGGTAGAAATGTTATCGTTAAGTTTGGAAAGAAATTTGTTATGGAAAGCATTGATACTGCAATAGAATTTATTATGCTATTTACTCCTACATTATCTTCCCAATAATTTAACAAAGCTATTTAAAATCTAAAAAATAAATAAATATCTAACAAAAAAAGTTTAAAGATGAGAAAAGTAAAATGCGAGCAGCTATACTTCAAGAAATTGGAAAAGTAAGTATCATGGATGTTCCTAAACCTTCTCCTGAACGTGGAGAAGCCCTAATAAAAATTACAACCGCAGGTGTTTGTCATACTGACTTACATGTTGTGATGGCAGAATGGATGGAATTACCGACTCCACGTCCTCTGGGGCATGAAGGAATTGGCATAGTTGAGAAATTGGGTCCTGATGTGGAATCTGATATTAAAGTAGGTGATAGAGTTATATTGGGTCTCGGTGGAACAGGGGGATACTGGTGTGGAACCTGTGAGTATTGTCTTTCTGGTGAAGCTATGCATTGTCCAGAAAGAAAACCCTTGTTCGGAATATTTAGTGAATATATATCCGTATGGGCTAAATCTTTGGTAAAAATCCCTGATGAATTAAGTGATAATGAAGTTTCTCTAGCATGTGGCGGTTTAACAGCGTATAGGGCAATCAAAAAACTTGAGAGTCTAAAAATATCTCCTGGTAAAAATATTGCCATCATTGGGGCTGCTGGGGGGCTAGGTCATTATGCTGTACAGATTGCAAAGAATTATGGTTATAAAGTCATTGGAGTTGATAAAGGCTCTGAAAAATTGGAGATCGTCAAAAAAATTGGTGCTGATCATGCAATAGATGCTGATGAGGTTGGGAAGTTCGTTCAAGAAAAGTTAGGAGGTGTTCAAGCAAGCATAGTGTTTGCTGCAAACATTTCAGCTTATAATCTTGGATTAAAATTACTCAAAGTGGGGGGAACATTAATTGGGGTTGGCTTGCCTCCATTCAGTGAGGGATCGATGGCATTAACTCCGTTTGATGTAATAATGAGAAATTTACATATAACAGGATCATTAACAGGTACTGTAGAAGATATGAGAGAATTAGTTCAGCTAGCAGCAGAAGGCAAAGTCAAAACTCATGTCGGTAGAACTGCAGATCTTTCAGAAATTGGTGAAGTATTTGAGGAAATGAGCAAAGGTAAATTCGCGGGAAGAGCTGTTATTAAGATCATGAAATAAATTAAAAAAGCAATCATTAATCTTATGAAATATAAGGCTGTCATTTTTGATCTATTTGGTACGCTTGTTGATAATTATTCCATTAAAGAATACAACAAATATTTAACAAATATGGCCTTAGCCCTCAAATTACCAGTTGAAGGTTTTTCAAAGCTTTGGCGTGATACAATTTATAAACGTGGAATTGGGATTTTTAAAACAACTGAAGAAAGCATTAGGTATATTTGTAATAAACTTAAAGTTTTTGTAAGTGATCAAAACATTAGAAAATGTAATGAGATTAGAATGGAAAACACACGGAAACATCTAACTCCCAAAAATGGAGCTATTGATATTTTAAAAAAGCTAAGAGGATTAGGCTATAAGATTGGGTTAATAACTAATTGTTCCGCTGATGTGCCTTTCTTATGGAAAACAACGGAATTTGCTAATTTATTCGACGCTGCCATATTTTCCGCTTCAGTAGGCTTGAAGAAACCTGATGCCCAAATATATAACTTAGCATGTGAACAATTGGGAATTGAGCCAAATGAATGTCTCTTCATAGGAGATGGTGATGGTAATGAATTGGAGGGGGCTTCTCAACTAGGAATGGATGCAGTTATGATCAGAGATCCCAACGAGATGGATCCTTATCGAATAGTCGAAGTAGACTGGAAGGGACTGAAAATTGAAAATTTCACAGAAATAATAGATCTGATTTCAACTATCGATGATTAACTTTCTTTTATTTAGGTGTTTTTCTCTCTATTTTTCTGAAGACTAAAAATATTTTTATGAGATTCTATACTTTAATTTCTATCTTATTTATGATAATATTTTTTTTAAAGTCAAAAAATAAGAAAAAACAACATTGGCAAGGTGGCGTAGCCCGGGAACGCACCAGCTCGATCGATATTCTCGGAAGAGGTGAAACTGAAGATCTGGGTATCGTGGGTTCAAATCCCACCCTTGCCAAACTTAAAAACTTCTTCTAACATCATTTTTTATAAATGTTTGAAATAAAGTGTTATCCTCATCTATGAACTCCCAAAATTCATTATAAATTTCTTTTAATGTTAATTTTTTATCTATCTTATGATTTCTTGATGCCTCACCAGGTTTATACTTAAGATAATTTCCTTCTAGAATCAAATTTTCGAAAAGGTCGTTCTCATGTCTTTTAAAATCTTGGAGGGTTTCATCAACAGTTTTCACTTTTTCAAATTCGAAATCTACTCTCTGATAGCCACGAACCATATAATTTTTATCGACAAAAGCTTGAAACTGATGTCCGCAAACTAAACCTTTGGCTATAGACATAGTAGTTAAACCTTTTGCTTCAGCAATAATCGATTTGGGAAATTGTAATGCTTTCTCAGATTTGCAAACAGGACAGATGAAAGTAATTCCTTTTGTTTCCTCTAGAGAAGGTATATTTGATTCATGAACAGGTTTAGTTATTGCCATTATGACACCTTCTCTTAATATTTAAAAAATAAACATAAAAACCCCCTTATAAATCTAAAGAGAGTAAAAGACAAAGTAAATCACTATTTTTTATGTTTTCATTGGATCAAATCTTATATTCATGTTAGTTTCGTCTAATTCAAAGTTAATTATAAGATTTGAAACCAATTCACTTTCTATTCTGAATGCGTGTTCTCCCTCAGCTAGTATAGTAAGGGTTTGAGCATCTAGCTTAATTAAGACACTAACAGTATCACCTAAAGCTATAGTTCTGCCACTAAGATTTCCCTCTATTATATTTTTTATTGTAAATGCTTCCCCCTTATGGTAAATTAAAAATCGATCTTGAATTGTTTCAAGATTTAAGGTTTCTTTTGTAATATTAATCATAGTATCATCTATATAGAATTTAGCATATTCAGAGACATCAAAATCATTTATATCAAAACTCTTTAAATTAAAATCACCAATTTCAAAATTATCAGGAATAACAAAAGGGAGTAATAAATTAATAAATTTTATCTGAATAGAATCTCCTCTTCCATCTCCTGTAGTGTCTACAATGAATACACTTTCTTTTGGTGGGAAAAGCTTCTTAATTAATACTTTAAATGAAGATAAATCAAACAATATCTGTCATCAACCCTTTAATCTTTAACGTGTATTTTTATTAACAATGGAATTAAAAATTTTGCTAAAAATTCTATAAGTTTAAGTTTGAACTTATAGTTGTATCTCTGAAATCTTGACAGGCCGATTTTCTTCATATGATTTTTGAGCGGCCATAGCAATTATGACATTTCTTAGACCGTCATCGCCATTAGGAGATGGTTCTTTATTGTTTTGCAAACATTCAATGAAGCTTCGTAGCTCTTCTGCATATGAATCCATATACCTTTGCAAGAAAAAGTAGGGTATGTTATCTTCTTTAATATTTTGAGCATCATATAAACGTACTGTGCTTGATCGTTCATTACACGCAATGGCACATCCTTTTGAACCAAAAACTTCAACTCGTTGATCATATCCATATACTGCTTGTCGTGAATTATCAATCATTCCAATTACACCATTCTTGAATTTCAATATTAAAGCTACAGTATCTATATCTCCTGCCTTACCAACTTCAGGATCCACTAAAACACCTCCACTTGTATAAACCTCTTCAATTTCACTTCCTACTTGAAAACGAGCCATATCCCAATCGTGAATTGTCATATCAAAGAGCATCCCTCCCGATGTTTTTATGTAATCAATAGGAGGTAGTGCTGGATCGCGTGCGGTTATTTTAACCATATATGGCTTTCCTATTTGCCCAGAAGTGACTATCTCTCTAACTCGCTTGAAATGTTTGTCAAATCGTCTGTTAAATCCAATCATTAGTTTTACTTTTTCTTTCTTAATAACTTCAAGTGTTTCTTTTATACGGATTAAGTCTGTATCAATTGGTTTTTCACAAAAAATATCTTTTTTCGCATAAGCCGCTTCTTGAATGAATTTAGTATGAGTATCTGTAGAGGAAGCAATAACTACAACATTTATCTCTGGATCATTAAAAATTTCATTTGCATCACTTATAAGTCTGGGAATTCCAATACTATCAGCCCATCTCTTCATTTCATTATCAATTTTAATATCCGCTACTGATTTTAACTTTAAATTAGGGATATTATAAATAATGTTTTGAATGTGTATTTTCCCCATTCTACCAGCCCCTATTACTCCTGCAGTATAATTATTTTCCATAAGACATCATCTCTAATTTATACTAAAATCTTGATTATTCTTTTTTATCTTTTTTCTAAGATAAATTTTTATAGAAATAGAGCACATCTTAAATTACATTTCATTTATAAAAAAATAAACTAAAAAAAAGAATGATTTTATGAGTGATGAAGAATCTCGAAAAATATCGCTAAAAAAGAAAATTGCTTTTGCTTTCGGAGAAGTTGGAGATAATACTGCTATGCAAACGTTTTCATTTTTAATTTTCACATTCTATTTTGCGATAGTTGGACTTCCCGTAGTATTGATTGCTGGAGGTTTTATGTTGTGGAGTTTATGGAATGCCTTTAATGACCCTATGATTGGATATCTTTCTGATAGAACAAAAACCAGATGGGGAAGAAGATTTCCTTGGATGGCTGTAGCGACTATCCCATTAGCAATTGTAATGATACTCCTCTTTACCCCTCCAATTGATCTTGATTCAGATGTAATTAATTTCTTATATTTCATTTTGATTCTTATATTATTTGATACGACTTATACCGCATTTAATTTAAATTACAATGCTGTATTTTCTGAAATGTATGTTACAATGGAAGCTCGGAGTTCAGTTGGAAAAGTGCGTATTAGTTTTGTTATGATTGCACTAATTTTTGCGTTCCTCTTACCTACAATCATTATTCAAAATATTTTAGGTTATGACCCTGATACTTTAATACCAGATCCTAACACTTTAAGCGAATATCAATTAACCGGTATAATTGCAGCTATAATAATTGGAGTTTCATACTTCATACTCTTAAAGTGGGGTGTAAAAGAACCAAAACATATTTCAAAGGATGCTGAGACTGCAATGTCTTTTGGTAAAACCCTTCGTTATACATTTAAAAACAAAAGTTTTCAATGGTTTTTGATACCTGCGTTAGGGACATGGATTGTAATAAATATTTTACCAACATTAGCACCTTTATTTATGACACATGCATTAGATATTGAAGATCCAATCCTTATTGGTCTTCTTCTTGCGCTACAATTTGTTATAGCTGCAGCTTCTACGCCATTATGGGAAAAAATTCGAATTGCAAAAGGTGCTCGTATGGCGGGTTTAATAGGAATAGCAGCATGGATACTTCCAATTTTGTTTTTTGCGTTCTCGGTTAGTGTCGAAATGGCTTTTATTGTGCAAATTTTCAATGGAATAGGTCTTGGTGGAGGATTGTATTTTTATGATCAATGCATAGCAGAAATCATTGATGAAGATGAAATAACTCACGGAACACGACGATCTGGTATATTTTACGCAATTCTTAATTTCTTTATCCGAATATCAGCTATTATCAATTTCTTCTTAATTGGCATTGTATTTACTACAACAGACTGGTATAATTATGAGCCTAATCCTGGAATAAATACGATACTGGGGCTCCAAATTTTAATGGGTATATATCCTGCTATAATCCTAATAATTTCATGGATTGGGATGTATTATTATCCAATAAAAGGAGAAAAACTAGCAGAAAATAGAAGAAAACTAACAGAATTACATGAAAAAAAGTTAAAAGCCATGTGAAAACTTAACATCATTAATTTTTCATCTTTTAACAAAACTTTTTATATTATTTTTATCTATTTTTCGTTATTCAATTATTGGATAGGTTTGATTAAAATGGAGGAAAATTCAGAATTTGAAGATGAGAAGCAAGAATTAGAAGAAGAGAAAATCGAAATTAATAGAGAAAAGGAAAAACAAATACAGGAAATAAATTTAAAGAGAAAGCAATCATTCTACTTAAACCAATCAAAAGATATCTCAATTGACATATCTGCTTGGGGATCATTTAAAACAAGATCCGCTGAATCATTAGAGATATTGGAAGATGAATCATTTTATAGAACACCAATAACCAATATCATCGAAACTGAAGGTGAATTTAATCTCTTTGTCGAATTACCAGGTTTAGATAAAAAACATGTTAATATTACTTTACATGAAGGTATCTTAGAAATATTAGGTGACAAATCCTTAAAATATAAAGAAAATAAAGACGAAAAAAAAGAAAAAGAAGAGAAGAAAGAGAAGAAAGAGAAAGAGGAGAAAAAGGATAAGCATAAAGAAAAAAAGGATAAGGAAAAAGAGAAATATAAAGAAATAAAAGGGAATTTTCTAAGAAGAGAATTTAGATCAGCAAGTTTCTATAGAAGCTTCCGTTTGCCCGAAGAGATTAGCTATGAAGGAATTGATGCTAGTTTTAAATACGGGATTCTAAGATTAAAAATTCCTAAAAAAACTACTGAAACTGATGAAAAGAAAGTAATTGAAATAAAATAGCTTAAAAAAAATTTATTTTCTTATTTCTTACTTATCAATAACATAAAAAAAAATAGAAAGCTAAATTTTTCCGCCACAATATGCACAGTATTGTGCTGATTCTTTAGTTATGGGTGTACCACAATTTGAACAAAATTTTGGCATTTCCCCAGGAGCTACTTCAGGCTCATCTTTTACAAGATGTTTCACTTGACCAGTTTCTGAATTGAATTTTGCTCTTAATTGACCTGACGCCTTTAGATCCAACACAATTGCTTGGATATCTTTTCTGCTAATTCCTGTGCTTTTACTAACTTGTTCTACTGATGCTTCTGGATTTTCTTGAAATTCAGATAAAACTACATTCTGTAATTTGCTTCTATTCGTAATTGCGAAGATCTGACTTAATAAAATAGCTAATCCTATACCAATTGATATAAATCCCCACCAGGACCACTCATCCCATGGAATAAATGATGAGATTCCCCAATATAGAAAACCTCCGGCTATAATTAAAGTACATATTGAAAAAGATTCGGAATATTGATTTTTTTCATATTTCAATTTACATCCACCTAAAATTTTTCGTATTATAGTTGTTCAGTAAAAGAAGATAATAATGTTTATTAAATTTTATAAAGAAATTAATTTTAATAAAATACCAAAAGGTAACCTTATTACAGCAATCGTATAAATTAGTTAGTTATAATACACTTATTTATAATCTCAAAAATACGAGAAAAATCGAGTTGATCTTCAACCAAAGTGATTATTATATTTCCTAAAATTTTAATAGAAAGTATATAAAAGTTATCTGAATGGATAACATTGAAATCTGGACTATGCACCCCAATTTCTGTGGCAATTTCTTCAGCTAGTTCATATAATTGCGACATATTTAGTCCAATTGAATTTTTGTTAAATTCTTGGTTAATATAAGATTTAATTACTGCTCCATTTTCAGAAGTAATTAAAATGAAATATAATCCAGATTCTCCAAATTCTTTAATTAAACTGTCAAGAACCAAGTTTACTTCTAATGTTGCAGTCATTGTAATATTAATTATTGGTTTGTTTATATATAATTTTTGGTGAATTTTATTATTTCTGTTCAAATTCTCACTTTTTTTATACTTAAGTTTGGTTAAATGATTAAAAAGCCATTTTTTTAGTAATTTTTGATACTCACAATCCTAAGAATCTACTCATATCTCAAAATATTGATCAATAACCTCTTCAAATTTATAGAAATGGCTAATGTCACCCTTAAAATCCTTTATACATGAGGAAAAGTACTTCTCGATAAACTTTTCGATAATAATTTTGATATGACTTTTAAAGTTTTCAGTAATTCTAGGTTTTTCAACGAAGTAGGCGAAAATTAGATTTTCCCTAGTGCAAACGTATAAATGATGATTTCCTAAGTTTATATCTTCAAGTTTAATACCTGAATCCTTAGTACCAATTAGATCTTCAGAATAAATCAAAATAGCTGAAATAAATCCAGCTATTTGAAAAATATTCTGAGCTATAATAATATTATTCTTTGCTACTTTAGAGAAATATAATAATCCTGTCTTATCTAAAACTAGGAAACCGACCAAGCCATCTGCTTTAGGAAACTTCCCTTCCGAATTTAGATCGTTATATTTTTCGTCTGTATTTATCATAAATCTAATTTAAAAATTATGTGCTAAAAAATAGCTTTGTGTTAATAAAGTAATCACTTAATTAATATTTAAATCTTTTTTGATAAGAATCAAATGTTTTTTACCACAAATCGAAGTATTAAATTATTCTTTTTTTAAATATTTCAATAACACGTCAAAATCTTTTAAATTAAAGGGTTTTAAAATTGAACCTGATGCACCCAAATCTAGGGATTTTTTCTCCAATTCTAAATTCGGAATAGCTGTAAGAAAAAAAACTGGAATTTCCTTTAAATTATTATCTGTTTTGATTCTCTTTAATACTTCATAACCATTAATATCAGGTAAAATCACATCAAGTAAAACCAGCTTTGGTGTATATCTTTTTAATTCCTTTAATCCTTTAAATCCACTTAAAGCACCTTTACAAGTTATACCCAATGATTCGAAGTAACTCACTAACAAGTTGATTGTCTCTTGATCATCTTCTACTAAAAGAATATCATATTCAACTTTATGATCTAATTCCTCTTCTAAATTAGTTTCAAATTTATCCAAATGCTCAATAATTTTATTCTCTAGTATCATACATTGGTTTAGTACATTGTTAATCATTGAAACGACATTACTTTCTAGTGAATCTCCATATGTTTCTATAATTAATTGTAAATATCCTTTAATTGATGTTAAAGGTTCTTTTAAATCATGAGATAAGTTTGAAATATTCAATCCTCTAAACTGAATAAAGAATTTTAAAGCATCTCTAATTAATTTAGATAAGGTAGAAAAATCATTATTTCTAGCAAACGTTTGCCATTCTTCTTTGATGTCTTTTGATACATATAAAGAAATTCTTTCTTTTTCTTGGTCATAATCTGGAATAATATACACCCTAATTAAATTATTAAAAATTTCGCAAATAATGAAAAAATGTCATTTTTATACATATTTATACTATTTTACATATATAAATACTTTTTTACACTAGAGATTGAATAAATAGATATTTTAATTCAATTTAAATCAACTTACGTTAGGAGTTGAATTGAAATCTCAAAATAAAATTAAAAAATAAAAATAATATTCAATTTAATTATTCCTCTAATTTTAAGGAATTTTTTAGTTCCTCTGCTAAAGTTCCCAATTTATGAGCGGTTGATGTTACTTCTTCCATTGAGGCTGTTTGTTGTTCTGCTGACGCGCTTATTCCTTCCATAGAACTGAAGGAGTTATTAATCTTATTAATTACATTGCTAATTTTTTCATTTGTTTCTCGAACAGCGGATTTTGATTCTTCAGCTAATTTACGAACTTCATCCGCTACGACAGCAAAACCTCTTCCTTGTTCACCAGCTCGACCCGCTTCTATACTTGCATTTAACGCCAGTAAATTCGTCTGATCTGATATATTTGTAATGATGCCCATGACATTACGTATATCATTAGTTGCAGTCATAACTTCTTGAGTTTCAAGCGTCATACTCTGTGTTGAGCTCGCAATTTCTTCTGACGCAGCATTCACTTCGCTTGCACTTGCTGCAAGTTCATTTGCTATATTTGCTACATTAATACTGGTATTAGAAGCAGCTTCAATAATAGATTTCATATCAGTGTAAGTTCTTTCAATTTTTTTCTCCAGAAAAGGAATTACTGCAAAAAATAAAGCAGATACTGCGATAAACAAACCAAAACTTTCAGCAAAAGCATCAGAATAATCCGGATCCCATAGCATCCATTTATCCATAAGATTTCCTAGAGTGTATAAAGCACCTCCAAAGAGAGAAAAAACATAAATTGCATTAGTTGGAGTTCTTCTTTTGTAATATATAAATACGGCTATTACCATACCAATCCAAAAGAAGATCATTCCTACTAAATTAAATCCTCCATCCCGAAAATCTGCAGGATCAATTTGATAAAGCATTTATTTCTTCACCATTCCTCCTTCTTTATGAATTATTTTAATTTGCTTCTTTTTCATAACCTTACTATAATATTCATAGACTGCCGCAGCACACATGAAAATCCCAGCCATCATAGCAAAAAAGTGCTCCATATAATTAAATGTATCAGGGGCAGTGAACGCTTCCAGGTTTGTAGAAAGAAAAGTAATAAAAAGAGCATAATAGGCAGGAGCCCATTTCATTATATCTCTTCTTTTCTTTAAAAGGTAAGGAGAAAAAGCTACTGGAATAGATATAATAATACATACTATTAGTTCATTAATTTCTAAACTCGGCATTTATCCTCAGCTCCTTATTTATAAATAATTTTTTTATGAAAAATTTGTATTATCAAAAAATAACAACACAATTTTATAACTAATAATTGAATTTGTATATAAATTCTTTTTTTTGCAGACAAATACGCGACAATGAAAACAAAATTAGATGATTTTTCTTTTTTTATAACAAATACTATTTAAAACATATTCATATAATACATTATTATTTATTATTTCAATGTCTCCTTTGCAAATATCTAGGTTTTTTCAATTTTAAAAAGAAAAAGATTTATATTAGCATTATTTCTAAATTTATGTAAAAATAATAAAAAAGTGACATAATTTCTTCCTAAATCATGACTTCTGAAGAATTTATCATCTAAACACACATAAACTAATTTTTATGGAAAAAAATTGTGTTAATTTTGTATCAATTATTGTAAACGGTTTATAAAATGGAAAAACAGCAGGTACAAATAAAATATAATAAGAAGAAGGTATTTGCTAATGAGGACGATCTCCATGAAGAATCAGAAAAATTTGAAAAAATGTATTATTCGTTATTCAATAATTCTACTAGTGGAATTGCTTACCATAAAATCCTTTATGATTCCAATGGAAAACCAATCAATTATGTAATAGTAGATGTAAATCCACAATATGAAAATATTTTGCCAGTAAAAAAGGAGGATGTATTAAACAAAACTGCTACGGAGGCATATGAGGTTGAGAAACCTCCATATTTAGATATTTATTCAAAAGTGGCAGAAACACAAAAACCATTTTCATTCGAAGCTTATTTTGAGCCAATGGATACATATTTTAAAATTTCTGTTAGTTCTCCAAAAAAAGGGGAATTTATGACTGTGTTTGATGATATCTCTGAAAAAAAAAAATTAGTAGAATCGGAAGAAAAATATAGGCTTATTACAGAAAACGCAAATGACTTAATTTGTATATTAAATAAGAATTATAAATATGAATATATTAACGAGAAAACTTATTCTAAAATTCTAGGATATTCAAAAGAGGATTTAATTGGAACATCAGCCCTGAAATTAAATCATCCAAAAGATTTCGAAAGATTTATATCATCTTTTTGGGGGAAAGAAGAAATAGATGATAGAACGGTGGAGTTAAGAGTTAAACACAAAAATGGAAAATGGATATGGCTAAATATAAACATTCAAAGGTTTTATAATGAACAAAATGAAAAAAAATTTTTATTGGTTTCAAGAGAAATCACGTTTAGAAAATTAGCGGAAAAAAAGATTAGAGAATCTGAAGAAAAGTATCGACATTTATTCGAAGATTCTCCTTTTGCAATCGCTTTAATTAATTTGCAAGGAGAAATTCTTGAATGTAATTCATATGTAGAACAATTACTAGGCTATGGAAAGGAGGAATTAACAGGAAAAAATTATAAATTACGTAATATTGTCCATAAAGAATCATTTCCCTTGGTTCTAAACGAGTTTAATAGACTAATTAAAGAAGATGTTCCTGATCCAAAAAGAGTTCAATTAATCAAGAAAGATGGTAATAAAATCTGGGTTTTATTGCACACATCATTGATTAAATTACGAGGAATGAAATTCATTCAAGTAATTGTTGAAAATATAACCGAGATGAAAAAAGCTGAAGACGCATTAAGAGAAAGTGAAGCTAAATTTCGATTACTCACAGAACAGAATTTATTAGCTATTTGTATTCTACAGGACAATAGAATTGTCTATGCAAACCAAGCTTTTTCCGATATAAATGAATTATCTATACAGGAAATGCTTAACCAGAAACCAAATGAACTTAGTAAAATAATTTATCCGGAAGATACCCCTTTTGTTTTAGATCAATCAGAAAAAAAGCAGAGTGGAGATATTAAAGGTGTTATTCCACACTATACTTATCGAAAAATTATGAGAGATGGAAGAATAAAATGGGTAGATCACT
>JBHLNR010000286.1:0-3665 GCA_048941385.1 Promethearchaeota archaeon | reverse complement strand
AGAAAGTCCAAAGGCTGAAGAAGTTGAACTAAAAATTCAAGAAGAAAGTGAAGTTGATGAATTAATTGGAGATTTAAATCCAAGATATTTTGAAGAAGTTTATTCTCTTAAGGAAGCAAAAAACAAAGCCAGAGCTTCTAGTATAGTTTCAGATTCTAATAATAGCTTCTTTGGCGGTTTTTAAGAAAAAATAAAAGATTTTTTTACTATTATTCTTATTCTAATTATTATTCTTGTTATAACTTAATTAGAATATTTCCTTGATTAATTTTGGTACTTCCCATGGAGTATCAGCAATGATGGAACCTGCTTCTTTAAGAGCTTTAATCTTACCCTGTGCTGTGCCAAAATCACCTGAAATTATTGCACCAGCATGTCCCATCCGTTTACCTTCGGGAGCACTTTTACCTGCAATATAACTGATTATAGGTTTTGAAACATTTTCTTTTATAAATTCCGCAGTCTTTTCTTCTTCATCGCTACCAATTTCACCTATTAGAACAATCAGCTTAGTGTTAGGATTTTTAGAGTAATATTCCACTGCTTCGACCATCGTTGTACCCCGAACAGGATCTCCTCCAATTCCTACATAGGCAGAAACTCCAATCCCAGCAGTTCCAATAGCTTTGGTAATTTCATAAGATAAAGTACCACTTTTTGAGATTATTGCTACATTTCCATAATGGCACATATCACCCGGCATTATTCCTAACTTAATTTTATCAGGAATCATCATACCTGGGGAATTTGGACCAACTATATGTAAATTTCGCTTATTTGCTATTTCTTTTAACCTAATCATATCAAAAACAGGAACATTTTCAGTTATAATACAGGTTAAATCAATATTTGCCAGTAAGCTTTCTTCTACTGCGCTAAATGTAAATCGTGCTGGAACAAAAATAATACTTGTATCACAACCAGTTTTTTTAACGGCTTCTTCTACAGTGTCAAATACAGGAATATCATGAATAACTTCTCCTCCCTTTTTAGGAGTAACTCCCGCTACTATATTAGTACCATAATCCAGCATTAATCGAGTGTGAAACATTCCTTGGTTTCCAGTGATTCCTTGAACAACAACTTTTGAGTTTTCACTTATATACATCCTATTCACCTACAACCTCCTTAACTTTTTCAACCGCTTTGATCACATTTTGGAAGGCATTTATTCCAGACTCTTCTAGTAGAGCAATACCTTCTCTATCTCTTGTTCCTATTAATCTTATCACCATTGGTGGAGTATTTTCAAAATCCTTTAATGCTTGAATTATTGCAGCGGCTACAATATCACAGCGAGTAATGCCACCATAAATATTTACAAGAACACATTTAGGGTTCATTTTAAAAAGCAATTCTAAGGCTTTATACACTCGTTCTTTACTTGCTCCTCCTCCAACATCCAAGAAGTTTGCGGGTTTTAATCCCAACTCTGAAAGCACATCTAAAAGTGCCATAGTCAATCCTGCCCCATTTGCTAATATACCAATTTCTCCTTCAAGCTCTACGAATGAAAATCCGGATTCTTTTGCTAACTTTTCTAATTCAGTTAACTTTTTCTCTTGTAAATCCAAGATAAGCGGCTGTCGGAATGCTGAGTCATCATCTAAGATCATCTTACCATCGACTGCTTTTAATCCAAGAGGTGTAAGAACTAATGGATTAATTTCAAC
Organism: Promethearchaeota archaeon; assembly: GCA_048941385.1. Lineage (GTDB taxonomy): Archaea > Asgardarchaeota > Lokiarchaeia > Sigyniarchaeales > SOKP01 > Loki-b32. Next base: position 1,992 of record JBHLNR010000286.1, on the reverse strand, counting down.
GAGTTGAGCTTCGAGTTTAATAGTTATTTCCCATAAATTTTGGAGTAATAATTTTGCAGAATCAAAATGTTCTCTATCAAATCCTAGTTGTCTGACAACTGTTTCAACAATTTGATCGCTTAGACCAGCAGAATAGGAAAAATTCTCTTTAATAATCGCTTTTGGATTAGACTTAGCAACCTCTTCAATATCGATACCTCCTTCTTTACTTGCAATTACATAGAATTGGCCTACCGAAGCATCTAAAGCAATTGAGCAATAATATTCATGTTGGATCTCAACTAGTTCTTCAATTAAAATAGCTAAAACCTTAAATCCACCAACTTCTTTTTGAAAGAAATCGTAGCATAACGAAATCGCTTCTTCTTTTGTTTGGGCAATCTTTATGAGTCCAACCTTTTTTCTACTCCCGATTGCTATTTGAGATTTAATAATTGCTGGAAAATCAAACTGATTTACTTTTTCTTCTATATTTTCTCTTTTCTCTATTACTATATTTTTTACTAAAGGAATGTTAAATTGACTGAAAATTTTCTTGCTTTCATATTCAAGTAATCTAATTTGTAATCCCTCTTTACATGTCAGTATAAAAAAACAAATTATTTATCAGGTTTTACTTCATTTTGTTGATTTTAGTTATACTTTAATAAATGATTATGTGAAATAAATAATTACAAGAAAATTTATTGAATTAAATAATATGAACCAATCAATTGAATCTCAAAAAACAGACGATTTAAAAGGCTCGTCTATGTCTAAATTAATTACATTTTCAATGGGCTATTTTCTCAATATTTATATTTTGGTGGCTTTTAATTCTTATGTATGGACATTTTATGAAGTAGAGCTTGGATTAATAAGTGACATAGAATTATGGCCACTATACATGGCAATCGCGAATGTAATATATACACTATGGACAATGATTACAAATCCTCTCATTGGATATTTTACAGACAAACCTTTTAAGTGGACAAGGAAAAGAGGATTTCACGCACCTTGGATCATCATCGGGGGAATCCCTGCTATAATCTTTTTTTTCCTCCTTTTCACTCCACCTAACGTAACAGGACGAGAGAGCGCTATTCCTATATTTGTATATTATCTATTAATTGTGTGTTTATTTGATATCTCTTATACTCTTCTTCAAACTCATTCTTTTGGGGGTTTTGCAGCTCATTTTAGAGGGGAAAAGGAAAGAATTAAAGCAGGATTTGCAACACAGTTTTTTACATTTCTAGCAAATTTCTTAGCAATAACTATATGGTCACAAATTACTATCGCAGCGAATATCGGATCATTTACCTTCGCAGCATTGATAAGTACAATACTTTTATGGATTTCCTTTATCATATTTATTCCAGGTTCTATAGAATCTGATGAGATTAAAGAAAGATTTATTTTAGGATATGAAAATGCTGAGAAAATTTCATTTTTTAAAACAATGAAAATTGCGATAAAACAGAAAAATTTTATGCTTGCTGTCCTTACATACGTCTTTTTCATGATAGCAATGGGGCTTGTAAGTATGAATGCATTTAATTTTGTGGATGATGTTTTAAAAGCAAAACAGGAAATAAGAACTATTGAGTCATTCTTAATGTTTGTTACATCTCTTTTGACGATGCCTTTATGGCTATTTTTAGCCAAAAAAATTGAAAATTCCACTATGTATTCGCTTGGTATGATTATCTTTGGGTTTATTGTGCTACTTAATTTATTCATTGTAAACGTATTCCAATTATATCTACTTGCCATCTTTAGAGGAGCTGCGATTGCGATGTTTTTAATTATGTTATCACCTATTTTTGCTGATTGTTATGATGAAATTGCTGTCAAAGCTCAGAAACACCAACAAGCTACCTTATTGGGAGTCAGAAACTTCTTTCTTAAAATATCCGTAACAATTCAAAGCTTAATTATTGCATTTATTCACATCATTACGGTATACGAACCAAGTAATCCAAGTAATACTGCGATTTTTGGTCTTCG
>JBHLNR010000285.1:0-3682 GCA_048941385.1 Promethearchaeota archaeon | reverse complement strand
AACATTAAATTCTATTTTTTTCGACTTACACAAGCTTTTATAAATTCTAAATATATTGGAGAAGGATTATATGGACGAGATTTAAATTCTGGATGAAATTGAGTACCTACCATCCAATGGTCTTTTCTATCTAGTTCGATACTATTAATTATTTTTCCAGTTTCATCTCGACTAGACACTCGTAAACCCTTTTCTTTAGCTTCAGTAGTTATAAATTTTTCTTGTATGTGATATCTATGGCGGTACCGTTCAAATATTTCTTTTTGCTTATATGCTTCATAAAGCCTTGTATTTTTCTCAACTATTATTTTTTGAGCACCTAATCTCATAGTACCACCAATTTCAGTTACGTCTTTCTGACTTTCTAAAATATCTATGACAGGATATGGTGTATTAGGATCAATCTCCGTTGAATTAGCTTTCTCTAACCCTAGATATTTTCTACAAAAAGCTATAAAAAGTAATTGAGCTCCAAAGCAGATACCAAGAAAAGGAATCTTTACTTCCATTGCATATTCCGCAGATTTTATCATTCCTTCTACAGCTCTTTCTCCAAATCCAGGAGTGAGTAAAATCCCATCGCAATCTTTCAGTTGTTCTTGAATATCTGTATGTTCATCAATATTGATCATCTTTAATTCCGTCTTATACCCTAAATGAGCTGCTGCATCTTCTAAAGCCACATTTATGGAAATGTAGGAATCTGAAATGTTAAAATATTTCCCCGGCATAGCAATTTTAACAATTTTTTTGGCATTTTTAAATAATTCAACCATCTTTACCCATTCGGAGTAATTTGTTACCTCACTATAGGATACTAATTTTGCTTTTAAATCAATGAGTTCACAAATAAGATCTCCTAATCCTTGCTCCTCGAATAGTAGGGGCAACTCATAAACTATTTCTAAATCCGGATTTGAAATTACAGCATTTTCAGGGACATTAGAATAAAGGGAAATTTTTCTTTTGATATCATTATCTAATGGTTTCTCACTTCTACCAATTATTATATCTGGTTGTAATCCTAGACTTTGAAGCATTTTAACAGAGTGTTGTGTTGGTTTAGATTTCTGTTGTCCTACTGCTCTAGAATAAGGAATGAGAGTAACATGAACAAAAGCAGTTCGTTTTGGATATTCTAATTTTAATTGTCGAAACGCTTCAAGAAATATGCTTGATTCTAAATCGCCTACTGTTCCTCCACATTCTATCAATAAAACGTCTAAATCCTCTTTTTCGGCAATTTCCATTAAACGTTCCTTTATTATATCTGTTACATGCGGGATTATTTGAACAGTTTTTCCCAAAAATCTCCCCTTTCTTTCGCTAAGGATTGTAGAAAGATAAATTTGGCCTGAAGTTATGTTATGGGATGGGTGCATCTCAATTCCTAGAATTCTTGAATAAGTACCAAAATCTTGATCAATTTCAGAAATTCTATATGATCTTTCATCAGATCCGAGTACTGGTCTAAAATCCCATACATCTTCTGTAATAAAACATTCACCATGCTCAACAGGATTTAGTGTACCGGGATCTACATTCAAATAAGGATCTATTTTAACTACTGATACTTTAAATCCTCGAAATTGAAGTACTTTACCAATACTGGCTGTAGCGACGCCTTTGCCATAGCATATTACAATGAAATATTATAATATTATGCCGGACATCACACCGCCAGTTACAAAAACAAATTTGCTACCTGAGTTCATTATTTAATCAAAAACTTTGTAAAAATATTAATTTATCATTCAAACTATAAAAACAAAATTATAAAAAGAAACCAATTTTTAAAAGAATTTCTAATTCGTTCTATAACTTAAGCTATGAAAAGTCTTTCTGATGAAAAATTGGGGTCTGAGGTTATATTAAGACCTAATCTTCTTAATCCAGCCTCATCTCCAGAAGTGGGGATATGAGTTGAATGCATTTCGCAACCATTAAGTTCTTTAAGCTTTTCCATTGCCACTTTAGCAGAAGGATTGAAATCAGCACTAATACTTAAAGCTATAAGAGTTTCTTCAAGATTTAAACTCAATGGTTTATGATTGAAAATGTCCGATTTTAATCTACTAATTGAGCTTAATATATTAGGGGATAAAAGATGGATATTATCAGGGATGCCGGCCAATTCTTTTATGGCATTTAAGATTAAACTAGATGCCGAATGCATTATTGGGGAGTTTTTTCCTGTTATTATAATTCCACTCTTCAATTCTAATGCAGCTCCTGCAAATACGCCTTCATTTCCCTTACCATTTTTCTGAGCATCTATAGAAGCTTGACGAGCATAGCTAACCACCTTCCTATCTAATGGTGTTAGATTTAATTCCTTCATAAGTAATTCTGCTCGTTGTACTGTTTTCTTATCTGAAACACCCATAGCATATTCACAACTATATCGAAAAAATCTCCGGATCATTTCTTGTTTTGCCGCTTGCTTTACAATATCCTCATTATTAATAGCAAATCCAGCCATATTAACTCCCATATCCGTAGGAGATTTGTATGCTAAATCGGTGTCCATTATCCTTACCATTATTTTCTTTACTACTGGAAAAATCTCCACATCTCTGTTATAATTGGTTGCTGTGATATTATATTCCGCCAGATGAAATGGGTCTACTTGATTAAAATCCCCAAGATCAGCAGTTGCGGATTCATATGCCATATTTACAGGATGCTTTAAAGGTAAATTCCAAATAGGAAAAGTTTCAAATTTAGCATAACCTGCTTTAATCCCTCTTATATGTTCATGATATATTTGAGAAAGGCAGGTTGCCATTTTTCCACTACCTGGGCCTGGACCAGAAACAATGATTATAGGTTTAGAGGTTTCAATATACTGATTTGCTCCATATCCATCTTGACTTACGATTAAATCGATATTAGTTGGATAACCTTGAATTGAACGATGTGTATATACTTTTATATTTCTTCGCTCAAGCTTATTCATGAATTGCTTTACGACTTGCTGGTCGTTATAACGTGTCACTACCACGGCACATACTTGAAGTCCAACTTCCCGAATATCATCAATTAATTTCAACGCGCCAGTGTCATAAGTGATTCCGAAATCTGCACGAATCTTCTTCCTTTCAATATCTCCAGAGTAAATACATATAATAACCTCGATTTTATCTTCAAGTAGTTTTAAAAGCTTCATTTTAACATTTGGATCAAAACCTGGGAGAACTCTTGAAGCGTGGTAATCATATATCAATTTTCCACCGAATTCAAGATATAATTTATTACCAAATTGATTTGCTCTTTCTAAAATACTCTTAGATTGTCTACTTAGATACTTTTCGTTATCAAAGCCTAATTGATCTATAGTCATTTTAAAACTCATCTATTCTATAATTTTACAAATAAAATTATTAAAAGAACCCATTTATTAAAATAATTCCTAAATCATTACATAATTTATGAAATGAGAATTTCAAAGAGCTTATAAATTTAAATAGAGAATTAGCAAAAAAAAAAAATAAAAATTTATTCACAATAAAAGGCAACTTTAAGTGAATTATATTCACTCTTGTTTGAAGCAACTTCCAAGGCCTCTTTATATTGTTCCAAAGGAAATTTATGGGTTATGAAACCACTTACATCAATTTTTCCCGATTCTATTAAATCTAAAGCTATTTTCATTGTTCGGTTTTTTTTACCATCAATAAAA
>JBHLNR010000284.1:0-3688 GCA_048941385.1 Promethearchaeota archaeon | reverse complement strand
TCCAATATACCCATTTACATCCAATACTAACATTGCGTCTTGATCTTGTAACTTTCTCAAAGCAATTTCCTGCAATTTTTCCCATTCTGTTAGCGAAAACTTTTCTTTATTTAATAATCCATCAACCGAACATATATATACAATCTTCTTAAATAAAATTTGTAAAATAGATTCTATTTTAATAAAATATTCTTTAAATTTAATAGAACCTACTAAATATATCCTATTCTCTTGGATTTTTGAAAAATCATAATCTTTAAATTCATCCAAGAAATTCTTATTTAATCTTTCTTTACTCATAATAATTGTATAAATCAATTGCTCTATTTAACTACCATATGAAATTGAACACAGTCTATCTCGGGGAAAATTTGGATTTTTTAAAGCAATTTGATTCAGAGTTTATAGATCTAATTTATATAGATCCACCGTTTTTCACTGGGGTAGATTATAAAGAATTTTCAGATAACTGGAATTCTTTGGGGGATTATTTAGAATTCATGGAAATAAGATTAGTAGAAATGCATCGCGTATTAAAACAATCTGGAACGTTTTATTGTCATTGTGATGCTAATGCAGTATTTGACTTAAAGCAGATTTGTGATAAAATTTTTAGAAGACAATTTTTCAGAAGAGAAATAATTTGGAATGTGGGTAGTGTATCTGGATTTAAGAGTCAGGTAAAAGGGTGGGTACGTCAGCATGATACGATTCTGTATTATACCAAATCTGATGATTTTACGTTTAATAAGCAGTATACTCCCTATAAAGAAGACTATATAAAAAAAATGTTTCGCTACAGAGACACAGATGGAAGATTATATAGAAAAAGAAGAGATGGAAAGCAATACTTAGATGAGAAACCAGGAAACGCGATAGGAGATGTTTGGAATGATATATATTCATATCAAACCAGAACTAGATCAAAAGAGTATTTAGGATATCCCACTCAAAAACCAGAAGAACTACTTGAGCGTATAATTTTAGCATCTTCAAATGAAGGAGACTTGGTTGCAGATTTTTTTTGCGGTACGGGCACAACATTAGCTGCAGCTCATAAATTGAATCGGAATTGGATTGGAATAGACAATAATCCTAGGGCTATTGATTTATGTAAAAAGAGATTAAATATTAAATAATTTAAAGGTGATTAATTATAGGAAAATTCGCTCTATTCCCTTTTAATGGGGATCCAATGTGCTTTATTCACGTAATTTTAAATACTTTGGATATGAAAGAAAAAGGGCATACTGTGAAAGTTATAGTTGAAGGCTCTGCTACAAAACTAGCAAATCAATTTGAGAATACAGAGAATCCATTTTTTGGAAAATATAAGGAATTGAAAAGCTCTGGATTAATTGATTGTTTTTGTAAGGCATGCAGTAATAAAATGGGTTCTTTAAGTGATGTTGAAAGGTTAGGGTTTTCTACTTGCGCTGAATTGATGGGGCATCCAAGTATGGCTAAATACATCGAGCAAGGATATAAAATAATTACATTCTAATTATACTTAACAAAATATTAGAAATAGCTATTCCTTTTCTATTATTATTTCTTTAATCCCAATCCATTCTTTTGCTTCCTCAAGAGTCTCAACGATTTTTCTTTTCGGAGATTCTGCTTTATCCAAAAGAATTTGGATTTCTTTATCTAATGGGGGATTTTTTGAAATAACCCAAGCGGATCTTTGTAATCTCTGATTGTTTTTTTTTAAAAGATCTAAAATCATTTCAAACGATTCGAGGTTAAGTAAGATAAAATCCATCCCATCTACAATTACGGATAATCCTCTTAACTTTTTTGTTTTTTTATTGAATTCCTTAATAAATCGTTTAGCAACCGATGGTGGAAACGTGCCTAATGCTTTAATAAAAAACAGATTTTCCCCTATCTTCTCAATTCGATACATGATTGAATTCTCGAATTCATTAATTTCAAAATAAATAATTGTTAGTTCTTCATATTAACTTTTCCTAAAACCTTACTCTTTTCAATGCAAATTTGGAGAATGATCTATTTTTTGACAATAAAGTCTTAAAACCAAAGATTTAAATATAAACATGTCCATATTATATAGTGACGTCCATGATAGACTTGGACGTCTAGCCTTCTCATGGACAAATAATAAAGGAGAAAGGGTGAAATGAAAATTGAATAGTGAAGGAATAACAAATAAACAAATAAAGAATCTAAAGGATTTATTGAGAAAATTAGATTACAATAAGGAAGAATTAGGTCAATTAGAGAACCTAAAAACTATTCTTCTGCCTAATTACACAAATGAAGAAATTGCTTCATTAGAAATTGAGTCTTATTTCGAATCCTTGGAACAAGAATGGATCGAGATCTCGGAAAAAAGTTGGCATCAGATAATCCGATTTCTTATTAACCGATTTGAAAGGATCTCGCAGGATAGGGGGACTGGTCTTGAATGGTTAATTTCAAAAATTGCCTATGATCTTTATATTAAATACGATAAAACAATAAGTCAAGGACAAGCTGAAGCTGTTTTAAAACGTGCCTTAGGTATTACACTATCAAGCACTGGAAGAACTCAGTTATATGAATTAAGGAAGAAAATCCGAAAATATGAAAATTTCTTGGCTCATTTTGGAGAGTTAGTTAAAACTCATGAATTCACTTTCAAAGTGGTTATCTTAGGCTTAAATTCTAAACAAGCAAGTAATTTACTAACCATGGCTCCAATTCCTGGAGGAGAAGGGAAAATAGAGACTATTGGTGTTGAATTTTATCCTAAAACTATTGAGATTTATGATAAAAGTGTGAAATTGCAACTGTGGGATATTTCATCTGATATACAATGGAGATCTTTCATCCAAACATATTGTAAAGGTGCTCATGGAGCGATCATCGTTTATGATAAAAGCAATCAGGATTCATTTGAGTCAGCTAAAGAATTATATAACGAATTAAAGGAAGGAACAAATCTTAAGTTTAGATTAAGAGACAAACCGAGAATATTTGTTGATTTACCTGTGATTCTAATTGGTTTGAGTAATGGAGATAATGTAGTTGCAGCAGAAGGGCAGTCTCTGGCAAAAAATTGGAATACTTATGGATATATTGAAATGAAAGATACAGAATCTCAAAATTTCGAAAAAGTTCTTGATTCTCTTTCATATGGAATTATTTCTAATTACCATAATGGGCTGAAAAGATCTACTCGTAAAATTAGATTCAAAATAACAGTGGTAGGAGATATAGAAGTAGGGAAAACATCAATAATTAAGAAATTCACTTTAGGAACTTTTAGTAGGGAAGATAAGACAATAGGGGCACAATTCTCTATGTACACTAAAGATATAGAGGGTGATAAAATAAAGATTTTATTTTGGGATATCGCTGGGGGTAAAGAATTTCATCATCTTCGGCAGAGTTTTTTTAATAAAAGTCTTGGTACTATAATTGTATTTAGTCTTGGAGATGAAATTGAAAAAAGTCTATATCAAATTTCATATTGGCACAAAGAGATTATGAAATATTGTGGGGATATCCCAATTATTGTAATTGCTAATAAAACTGATTTAGTGGATGAAACTAAAGTAGATATTTCTAAAATCCAAGATTTTGTCAAAAAAAATAAGTTACTTGGTATTTACTTAACATCAGCAAAAACAGGGCATGGAATTGCTAATGCATTTAACAGGATTATTGAGGAAGTATATAA
>JBHLNR010000283.1:0-3698 GCA_048941385.1 Promethearchaeota archaeon | reverse complement strand
CCTATACAATTGAATATTAAGATGGGGCTTTTTCCAAAATTTTTTTCAAATTTTCTCCTTCTTCTCTCATATGCAGTAATATCTCTTGTACTTTTTTCTTAGCAAGTTTCGAAAGTAATTTGCCCATATGAAAGTCTAGGGTTGCTGTGAAAATACTTCCATTTTCAAAAGGTTCTATTTCAAAGGAACCACCTGCTAAAACGAGTTTTAAACTACCTACAGTCTTAAATCTATAAAGCCTATTTGGAATTAGTTTTGTTAACTTAGATCTCATCTTTAAAAAATCTCCACTAATATCTTCTTCAGCATACAGAATTGAACCAACTTCACTAGATGTTTCTGTTTCCCAATTAGCTTTTATATGAGAAGGATGCCATTCAAGGTAATTTTCAGCAATACGTAGGAACCAATCCCAAATATCTTCCGGAGGTACATTTATTTCGATAGATTCTCGGAGAGTTTTCATATTATTTAACCTTTTAATATTCATTTATATTTTGTGATCCAAACAAACCATAAAAATTAATATAATTCAATCACACGTCTTAATAATTAAAAAAATATTTTAAAAGTTTTAGAGTTAATGACTGCTTTTAACGAACAAACTTGTGAGCGGTGTGGTACTTGCCTTGAACAGTGCCCTTTTATGCAATTACCGATAGAAACGGCTATAGAAGAAATCTCTAAGTTGATTGAGACTAGAAGCTTGCGAGAAATACTAAAGAGTTGTGCTGGTTGCTCTTACTGTAATATAGTATGTCCAACAGAGTCAAATCCGCATGGACTAATAAGAGAAATTCGATTGCGATATAATATTGAGAAAGGTATAAGATGTACGGGGCTGATAACTGAGGAGATTCCTCACAATTTAATGGCGATTGGATTAGGAATTGATACTGAGGATAAAAAGCCAGATTTAGATCAGTATCAGAATCCCCCAAAAAGCGATGAGATGTTTTATGTTGGTTGTGGTATTCCCTATTTGTTTCCTGATATTGCTAAGACAAAACTCTTTGATAATTTACCTATTATAGGTGGAATGAAATATTGTTGTGGTGGGTTTGTACGCATTTTTGGCGAAAATGAATCTAAGATAAAAGGATTAGAATTATTAGAAAAATTCAAAGAACTTGAAGTCAAAAAACTAATTACTTTCTGTCCTGGATGTGATTCGATGATTAAAGGTGTGTATCCTTCACTTATCGATGGTTTTAATATCGAGGGCCAAACTGTGATTGATTATTTTGTTGAAAAGTATCATAAGGGTGAGTTTACCATCAAAAACAAGATTTCACAAAGAATTACGTTCCAAGATCCATGTCCTTGGAGAAATTTGGAAAAAAAAATATACGAAGGACCACGAGAATTCCTTGAAATTATTGGCGCAGAAGTTGTAGAAATGAAACACAACAAAGAATCATCTTTATGCTGTGGATCACCTCTCGCCATACAAAATCGATCCTTAGCATCTGAATTCGGTAAAAAAAGAATTGCTGAAGCAGAATCAGTAAATGCAGACATAATAGCTCATATTTGCACGGGTTGTTATTCAGCACTTTCTGATCCTGCCACTGAAAGTAACATAGAATCATATTATATTACAGAATTAGCCCAACTGGCAACAGGAGAACGCCCTGCGCATAATATCCTCGAAAATATGAAAAAGCTTCAAAAACAGATGATTCAAACAATCACCAAAAATCCGAGTATACTAGCAGAACGCTACGTTATAAAGGATGGTACAATAATTCGAATATAATTGATTATATTAAGAATTAAATGATTTTTCCTCAACTAAATTTAATAAGTGAATATAATGACTATTTTTGAACAGCTTGATAAAAACCAATTAAAAGAAATTTTAGTTAAATGTTGGATGACCCACGATGGAGCATGGTTTTATAACTGCTATAATGAACTGGGTATTGAGCTTGCTAACAAATTAAATAAAGCAGCAATCAAAAATCTTTCGCTCATCGAAGTTCAAAGAGTTAGAAAAGCAATGGGGATAGAGAGTAGACCAATCAATACTTTCGAGCAGTTAAAAGCATTCATAAATAACGCATTTAGCATTTTAAAAGGAGATTTCATGAATTTCATATATTCATTCCCAAAAGAAAACTGCATGCACTGGGAAATGAATCGATGTTTTGCTCATGAGGGTATGAAACGTTTCGGAATACCTAACCTCTATGAATGTGGGATTGTGTATAGAGTCAGTTGTTGGCTTGATGTATTAGGAATAAAGCATGAAATTAACCCAAAATTTAAGAAATGTTTATTATATTCTCAAGAAAGATGCTCTGGAGATTTTATAATCAATAGCTTTAAAAATTCTTAAGATAAAAAATAATTAAAAAAAAAGTATTTACCCAAAAATATTTCCCATAGATTGGCGAGGAATATCATTTCTAACTTTTTCTAAAGAAATCGCCTCTTCAGGGCAATTTGAAGCACATAAACCGCATCCTAAGCAACGAGCAAGATCGAAAGTGATTTTTTCACCATCCGAGTCATCGATGTGTTCAATAATTCCTACTGGACAAATGTCTACACATGTATCGCATAACACACACAAACCTTGATCAACCACAGGATCAAAATTCGATTTTGCAACTCCAAGATTAAATCCTTCTATCACTGGAGCTAAAGCCATACAACAACATGGGCAACAGTTACAGACAAACATCGAAGGATCCAATTTATTTGTAGTGGAATGGACCAAACCATTCTTTTCTGCTTCTTTCAAGCGTTTCATAGCTTCTTCATAACTTAGTTTTTTCCCTGTTCCATTTTTGATAGCACCTTCAGCAAAATCTCCTGCTTGTATGCAAAAATTTTCACTCGTTCTCTGACAAGGTTCATCCGCCAATTTTGCTGATTCTCTACAACTGCAAGGAGTCTCCGAAAATACATCATACACAGAAAGATGCTTCTCAAGAACCTCGTATGGCAGTATTTCATTTTTTACATCAAGTATTTCATTAACTTCAATTGATCTTGAGATAGGTTCCATAGCAGGAACAAATCTCCAACCACTTTCTTTATTAAAATCTGTTGGTATTGGTACAGGCCATTTTCCCGAGGGGTTAAAATTCATTTTGCGGAGCCCTCTATGTGCTCTTCCAGCTTCTTTTAGCCTTTCTGGGGTATCCCGTACAGCAGTGAAGTATGCTTCAAACATTCCCGGCAAATAAGACATCATATAATATGTAGATTCTTTTCCTCTCATAAGAGTACCTTTATAGACCATATGATCAAGCGTTCCTTTTAATTTTTCCTTATCTTTTATGCCTGATTTCTCGCTGATCTGGTCAACAGTAAGATATTCCCTAATGTCTTTGAAACTTGATAAAATTATTTCTGCCTCCTCTTCAGGATACATATTCTGGATTAATTTAAATGTAAGTTCATGTTTTGGTAATGGTGTTGCAAATCCAGTACTGAATAATTTACGAATATGCTCATAACTCTCTTTTACTTCGGTCATTTCTAATTCCTATAATTTTTTTGTTAATTTCATTATATGAATTCTTTTAGTTTTTAAAGGTTTATTAGTGGTTTTTCAGCAAAGATTTCACTTAATATTGCTTTCTATCTGATAGAGCACTGATCTATATAAGTTTATTAAACTATATTTCACTCTAAAAAAATATGAAAGTACAAATAATGACCGATACTCGGTTTGGAAATGGAAA
>JBHLNR010000080.1:0-15442 GCA_048941385.1 Promethearchaeota archaeon | reverse complement strand
GCGATAATAATCCTAAATGCTTAAATATCTGATAATGAAATATTTATAATTATGAAATTAAAAATTAAACAATCTCTAATAATTATCCTCTCAATTTTAACATCTTTATCGTTTTTGCTTGTCTATGTACCGATATGTAAAGCAGCTTCGAATCCAGGCTTAATTTTTGCATATAAAGAAAAAGATGGTAGAACATGGGGTGCCTGGGTTATGGATGATATTAATGGTGATGGATGGCGGGAAATAGGTATCTGTGGGGCAATCTATACAAAAGCTCTAGATGTAAATCCTGCGCATGGTGGACCGAAAGAAATCTGGAATCAATGGGGGTTACACCATGAAGTTCTTTGGGGTTGTGATTCTGGTATTGACGCAAATGGGGACAATATTACTGAACAATTAGTATTTGAAGCTGTTTGGAATAATCATTATTTACTTAATGGGGAGGATGGTGTTGCTCTAGATAGTCCTGATGAAGAGAATAGAAGATATGGCTTTTTTTGGCCTATTATTGATTGTGGATTCGGTTTAGAGTATGATATAAATGGTAATAGTGTTAACGACTATGTCATAACAGGTATAGATTACACTCCTAGAGCTCTTGTTCAGTGTATTGAAAGCGTAAATGCAACAGTGATATGGGAGTTTGAATTAGCAGAAGTTTCAAATGGATTAAGATCGATAAAAATAAACTCAACTCAACATGTCTTAACAATTTCAGGTTTTTTACAAGTGTTAACCATCAACGGTTCTGAAATATGGAATAGAACGGGAGTTGGATGGGGTCTTGATATAATTCCAAATGGTGCTGGTTTTAACTCTGATGCAATTATAACAAGAACTGGAGCAGGAGTTACCTTAATAAATGCATCTAATAACAAAATTATTTGGTCAAATCCAATCAATCTACATTCATTACATTATGTGGGGGATATAAATAATGATGGATGGGGTGACTTTGGTGGATTATATTCTTCAGGATATAAAGTTGGTATTTGTTCAGGATTAGATGGATCATTAATTCGGAATCATACAGCTCAAAATCTTTTAAATTATATGCATGGAGCAACTTTCTGTGGAGATGTGAACGCTGATGGATATGACGATTATGGAATTTTCGGTGATTTTTACCCTCATGAAATATTTTCAGGCAATAATGGTTCTCAATTAATTTCTATTAGTGGAGAATATTTTTATGGGGCTGAGGAGATGTATATAGTTCCTGACATTAATGATAATGGTACTCCTGATATAATGCTATTTAATGGAGGAATCGTCGCTGTTGAAGGAAGTTTTCAAGGTCATGTCAATATTAAAGATTTTGATGGCGGGGGATTTCAAATAAATGGATATCCATTTTTGATAATAACTTTAGCATTTGTTGTGAGTATTATCGTTGTTATAAAAACCCTTAACGAAAAACATTCAAAGTTTTGATTTTTTTATTATATTTCTAAAATCATTTCAAATTGAGTGCTAAAAGATTTGAATCCTAAATTATTCCTAAGTCTTTTTTCATTCTGAATTTATGAGTTTTTCAATATGATTTCTCAAATATCTTTCTAATTTGGGATCAGTGGGATATCCTAATGTAATATTTTTAGAAATTTCCTCATTTAAAAATCCATCAATTTCATCAATGTTCTCAAAAATACCTTTAAGATCCAGGATCTCATTATTTTCTTTAATCACTTGTGTTAAATAGACATATTTTATAATAGTAATAGCCTCATCAGAATTACTTGAACCTATAATTAGAGTAATGGTTCTCTTAAATAAACTACCTCTATAGCTAAAAATATTGGTATTTCCCCATTTCTCAATTTTATACTTTAGAAAATCTAAAACTCCTATTATTTCAGAAGGATCTTTATCCTTTTCAAGTTTAAAGAATATTCCCGACTTTTCCTCATTTTCATATTTATTTTTTAAATTTTCAATATGTTTGAGAAATTGATTTTTTATCGACATTGATTTATTTTACTCGTATTAAATAATAACTATTTTAAATCTAAATTAGTTTTCGTAATTTTCAAGATCAATAAACATAAATAAATCTATTTTCTTGTATAATTTCAAAGGTTGTCATAATTATAATTATTATTAATTAAATTTTACAGGTTAGGGTTATAAATTGACTACTAATAGTAAAGAATTAATTGAAAATATTAATTCCATGAATCCCGAAGAAGCAGTAGAGTCCTTGCTTTTGATTTTAAAATCTTCAGAACCATGGGAAAATAAAGTTAGAGTGGTGGATCTTTTCCTACAAAAGCAAGAGCAATATGAAGTTCCTCTCCAAGAAGTTAAAAAAATATTTTTAGAAGATAAACACCCTCAATTGCGTATTGCCCTAATTAACTTACTCGCCAATTTCTATCCTAATGATGGAATAGAATTTTTAAAGGAACAATATAAAAATTGCAGCGATGGAACTGTAAGGAAGAATTTGATTGAAGCAGTTGGAAAAATAGATTTGAATGGCTCTATCTCTTTCCTTATTGAAGCCTTAAATGATGCTAATGTAGAATCTAAAAAGCTAGCAATTAACTTTTTAGGAAAATCGGGAAAAAAAGAGGCATTATTACCCTTAATAGAATTATTACACTTCAGAAATAATGAAATTTATAATCTGTTAATAGATGCAATCGTAAGAACAGGAAAGAAGGGAAATTTACAGATAATATATGATTATAATAACACAGAAGATCAAAATATTAAAAGAGAAATCCCCATAATATTAGGGAAGATTGGTGATAAGAATAGTGAGGATCTTCTAATTTCAAATTTAAAAGATATAAGCCCCTCAGTAAGGAAGAATACCGTTAAAGCATTAGATAAAATTATAGATATAAAGAATATCAAATATATCTTAGATCTTCTTGACGATACAGAAATAGAAGTAAAAAAAGAAGCTATACGTGTATTAGGCAATGTAGGTAGCAAAAGGGCTGTAAAACCATTATTAGAAATGCTGAAAGAAAAAGATATAAAGGTTCGAAACCTCGCACGAAATTCACTCTTAAAAATTCTAATAAAATCAAGAACTTATGAATCACTATATGATGTTATAAAGGGGAGAAATCTTATTGCTAGAAGAGAAGCAATAAAGTTAGTAGGTATGTTAAAAGATTATAATGCTCTTGATTTATTAATAAATACGTTCAATAGTAAAGTAACAAGTCTAAGAAGATCTGCTTATAAAGCTATATTAGAGATTTTAGATAACAAGGCTGATGATTTAATTATAAACGGATTACAAGATAAATCATGGCAAGTTCGTATGTACAGTGCTAGAATTTTAGGGGAAATTGGAGATCCTAATACAATTGATCCCATTTTTAATTTACTTGAGGATGAAAACGGTAGTGTTAGGAAAGCAGCAATTAACAGTTTAATTAATTTTGAATCCGACAAACTGATTAACGTAGCGAATGAAGCAATTAAGAGCTCAAATTGGAAAATTAGAAGAACTGGTGTAAAACTGATCATAA
The DNA here is from genome assembly GCA_048941385.1 of Promethearchaeota archaeon. GTDB lineage: Archaea > Asgardarchaeota > Lokiarchaeia > Sigyniarchaeales > SOKP01 > Loki-b32. The sequence continues at coordinate 11,948 of JBHLNR010000080.1, read as the reverse complement.
ACGTAGGTGGTAATGAATCAATGAATTCACTCATTTCCTGTCTTAACGATGAGGATATATATATTAAGAGTTGGGCGGCTATGGCTCTAGGAAAGCTTAAAAACATTGATTCAATTGATCCATTTATTTCCTTATTAAAAGAATCAGATGATAAAATTCGACTTTCAGCAGTCAGGGCATTGGGTGAAATAGGCAGTAAGGAAGCAATAACTCCTCTTGTTGAAATTTTAGGGGATGATAATTGGGATGTTAGAAAAGAAGTAGAAAACGCATTAAACAAAATAAATCCTGATTGGATAAAAAATTTATAGATCAAAAATCTTACTCAAGAAAATTGCATTATATTTTGAATATATCTATCTAGATCTTCTAAAAGAAGGTTAGAATTTGATTGAGGATTTAAAATACACACTAAAAATGAACTGTTTTCTATCCTAATGATAATAATTGTTTCATTATTTAATTCAGCAATTATTTTTCTAATATTCTGATTTCCCATCGTTTCGCTAAGTTCCATAGCTCCTTCTAAAACCGAGGCACACATTGACGCAAATGCTTTAGTATCAATAGGTTTTTCAATACTTTCATTCAGAATTTCCCCATCTCTTCTAATATATAAAACTCCTGTAAAATTCCCCTGAGTCTTTAATTCATTTATGATATTTGTTAGTTCATCGGAATCCTCTGAATTGCCCTTACCCGATTCTTTCATTATTATAATTATTCAATTTTTAGATAATTAAATTAATTAATTACCTAATTTAACTATTGAATATATATGAATTCAATGGAAAAATTTGTAAGGAGGCTTCGAGAGAGTAACCAGGATTTTATTGAAAAAGAATTACAGGCTTTCTTGAGAATTCCTAGTAATACCCTAAATAAAGAAGGAATTTTCGAATCTAAAGAATTTATTTTGTCTTATATTGACCCTTTTGCTAAAGATATTACCGAGTTTCAAGGAATAACTAATCCTTTATTTTTAGCTAAGGTTGATGGTAAAATTGAAGATGAACTACTAATCTATCTAATGTATGATACCCAACCTATCAATAATAAAGAAGAATGGATATCCAATCCATTTGGGGCTGAAATTCATACACTTAAGCCACCTCTCAATGTTTTAGGAGATTGTATTATCGCTAGAGGTGCCTACAATTCAAAGACACCTTTAATTTGCTTTTTAAATGTGATAAAAGAATTAAAAAAAAATGAGGAGTTACCGTTATCCCTGTTGCTTTTATTTGATGGTGAAGAGGAAATAGGTTCTCCCACTTTATTGAATTTCATTGAGGAAAAAAAACATCTATTCAAAAACTGTATGGATGTTTATTATCCTTCAATAAAACAAGATATGAATGGAAATTCAATTATTAAACTTGGTTATAAGGGAATATTATCCTTATCTATAAAAGTATCAACAGTGAACATAGAACCTCATTCTGCATTCAGCGCAATGATACCTAATCCAACTAATGATTTAATATCCATACTTAATTTAATATATACTAATAATGAGTTCCAAATTGATCTTTTGAAAAATTCTTATAAACTAACCAAGGAAGAAAAGGGAATACTTAATGAGCTATTTGATAGAATTGACTTTGGAAAAATTAAAGAAAAAGCAGGAATTCTCCAAACTCTTGAAAATGATCCAAAATTAGACTTTATTAATTACCTATTTAATCCAACATTCAATATTTCGACTTTAAAATCGGGATTTTTAGAAGAAGGATTGAAAAATTATGTACCAAACGAAGCAGTTTGTAATCTAGATATTAGATTTGCACATAATTTACCTGTAAATACTCTTTTTAAATTTATTAAAGAAAAGATTGAAAATTTCAGCAAATCTTCAAAAACAAAAATAGAGTTAGTCAAAAATATAGGTTATGAGACTTCAAGAGTCCCAAAAGACTCTTTTTTAGTAAAAAGTCTTATTCAGAGTGCAAAAAACCTTGGAGTTGAAACAGAAATATGGCCGATTAGTGCTGCCGCAGCACCTTTAAGTAAGATTCAAAATGTTTTAGGCTTAAATTTTATTGCAGGAGGTTTAGGAATAGGAGGCTTGGCTCATTCTGCTAATGAATTTATACAAATTAGTTCCATCATTAATGCAAGATTATCTTATTATCACTTTCTACAGGAATATTCTAAATTGTATGAAGAGAGGAAAACCAATTAATCAAATAATCCTGCTATACCCCTACTTTTCGGTTTAATAGCACTCTCCGAGCATAATTCTGCGCAACAAAAACATGAAATACATTTCTTTCTTAAAAAAGTAGGATAATTGTTTTTATCGAACTCTATTGCTTCAGATGCACAATTTTGGGCACATTCACCACATTTAACACACTTAGATCTTATCAAATTAGGTATTTTTTTAATGATTTTATAACCAATATGCCCTGTCATATAACCAATAAAACTTGTAAAAAGATTTCCCGGAATTTTAAATTTAGGAGTACGTTGTTTAGCTTCCTCAAGAGACATCCCCACAATCTGTATATCTTCCAAATTTCCAATCCCTAAATTACGTTCAATAGCATTTCTTACATGTGGAACGTTCTTTACTTTTACTTTTCCTATTTCTAAGGCTATTAAATCTAAGGCAACCTCATCTGTACCAGCAAGAATTAGATCCCAAGTTTTCATTGTACCTCCTCCGGGTCCCATTCTACCTTCCATTATCTCTTGAAGGTCATAAACAATTAATCTATTTGGCTTATTTTTTACTATCCATGAAAAGTTATCAGCAAGAACTTCCCCAAACTGTTCGGAATTTTTTCCAAATAAATGATAGTGAGCTTTTAATCCTCCTGGAATTATTCCCCAATAATTTTTAATCGCACCCGTCATTGTAGCTTCAAGATGTGATTTCAGTCTTGGAAGATTAATCAAAATATCACAATCCTTAACTTCTTTTGTAACATGAATTTCCTTTAATCTTAAAGCGTCATCAATCCTTTCAACTAAAGGTGGACCCTTTTCAAAATCAACTATATTTACACCAGACGACTCACAAATATCATAAACTCCAATTTCTTTGGCTACATCAGACCCCACTTTTTGAGATTGCCCAGGAGAATCTCCTAAGTTAACATTACTCATGGAGACTCCCTTGCTTTTAAGATACAAGAGTACACCTTCAATAAATTCTGGTTGAGTACATGCATCTCTTTTAGTCGTTAACAAATTTGGTTTCAAAAGAATCCTTTTGGATTCTGCAAAATTAAAATGAAGATCATCTTCGATTAATTTGATGGCATTGACTACAGCATTAGGAATTCCATTATAATCATTTACATTCACAATACTGATTTTCGGCGGCATTTTTTATTCATAGTTGAGAATATAATAAAAAATTAAAATATAATCCTAAAGTTAACATTTAACAAAAAAATAAGATTTAATAAACGTAATTATTATTAAGAATTTATAAGAATTACTTGGTATCAAATTTATTACAACAAACTTTTTATAAAAAATATTAGGAAATAAGCGGGGAAATTACTTGCAAGGCGCTATGTTTAAAGTTTGTCTCTTTGGAGATGGTGGAGTCGGAAAGACCACCTTAATAAATCGCTATCTTACTGGTGTGTTTCAAGGAGGCAGTGAAATCACGATAGGAGTAGATTTCCATATTAAAAGGTTAGATATTAAGGAAAAGCGCATAACTTTACAAATTTGGGATTTTGCTGGTGAAGAACGTTTTAGATTCTTATTACCTAGTTATGTATTAGGTGCTTCTGGGGGTATTTTCATGTTTGATATAACTAGGTATTCAAGTCTTCGAAATTTTCAAGATTGGTTAGATATTGTTAGACAGGGATATAAGGGTCCACTTGACCAAATCCCAATAATTATGGTTGGGAGTAAATTAGATCTTGAATATAAAAGAGCTGTTTCTAGAGAAGAAGCTTTTGAATTAGCTAGAAGAAATAACTTATCTGGTTATATAGAATGTTCTTCTAAAGATGGACAAAATGTAAATGAAGTATTTTTTGAAATAGGGCGATTAATGATAAACAAGGCAAATAAGATTAAAATTTAATTCAAAATTTTTGATTCTTAAAAATTTCTTCTAATTTATTAACAACCAGATCAGGTAATATATTCCTATTAAAATTTGAATCGTTTTCATTACTCTTTAGGTTATTAATCATATCTCTCGTAGTAACTCCAGTTAAAACTGCTACAGTAATGATATTAGCGTTGTTTCCCGCTAATATATCTGTGTTTAATCGATCTCCAAAGATGCATGCCTGTTCTGGAGGAATGTGCATATCAATTAAGATTTGTTCTATACCAAAAGGTTCAGGTTTTCCAAAAATTCTAATAGGTCTTGTATCCGTACATGTAATTAGGGCATTCACCATTACTCCTGCTCCTGGTCTAAAACCTCTAGCGACAGGTAAAGTAGCGTCTGTATTCGTAGCATAGAATTGTGCATTCCCCTCTAAGATACATCTTTGAGCAATAGCTAATTTATCATATGTAAAATTTCTATCTAGACCGACAATTACAAAGTCTATATTTTCATAGTTTATAGGAGTCGTTTCAACATTGTGTCCTAAGGACTTCAATTCTTCTCTTAATCCTGTTTCACCTATAACGAAAATATTCGACTTTTCCTTTATTCTAGTAATCTCGATTGCTGTAATGGAAGCACTTGTGTAAAAGTCATTTATTTCACTCCTTATATTAAATTTTTTCAATCTCTCAACATATATCTTTCTGGTTGCTGTTGAATTGTTTGAATTATAAACAACTTTGATTGATAAATCCTTAAGTTTTTTTATTACTTTATCTGCATTCGGAATTAAAGAATCTCCACGGTAAATAACACCATCAAGATCAAAAATAGCAAGTTGAATCTTCTTTAACTCATCTACTAATTCATCCATAATTCTAAAACCATCCAACAGGTAACCCTAACAACGCTATAAAGATCTGAATTCCAATCGGAATGAATATTGGGTTTAAAATGTTATCAGCAGTATAGATTGGAAAATAATCAGTAATAAAGAATACAATTGCTCCAATTATTGCATAAACCGGGCCTACAACAATAAATCCAATAATATATGCTACAATAACTCCGGCTAAGAATCCTTCAATAGATTTAGTATCTTGGCTTCTTACCTTTATTTTGTGCTTTCCGTATTTTCTCCCAATTAAAGCTGCTGCGGCATCTGAAAGACATGCTATAAGAATCCCCGAAAAAACAGCCAGTATATGCAGAATTCCTGCCATATATAACATATAAGAAAAAACAAATCCCGTGATAATATATATTTGTGGTCCCGCAGCGTTTTTTTCTTTATTTCTTAACATTGATTTAGTCAAAAAATTAAAAACGGAGTATTCAGGCCCCCAAATGATCCGGATTAAGTCAGATATTAATGCAAACATTAATGCACCGATTAATGCCATCATAGTTAATCCAACCACTGAAGGGGGTACACTGCCAGGGGGAACACCGGTATAACCAGTAGCATAAGGATATAGAGAAATATCACCCCAAATAAGTTCGTAAGCAGGTTTTATATCATGTATTAACTCAATCACACTATCATTTACTATCAACGTAACTGGATAAAGGAAGCTAAAAAATCCAAAAAACGCCAATATTAATAATAAACCAGTTAAATGAAAGCTTTTCCTAATCAATTCCATTTTAAATGTAATCTCTTCTCTATAAGGATTTTCTTTTGTCATTCTTTCTACGTATCTTCTTAAAACTGATTTTTTCCCATCCTCGAAAGAGATCTCTTGATTTTCCACACTCATTTTCCTTTTTTCTCTTTTGATAATTGTAGAGAAAATCAAGTTAACCAGTAAAACGATACCAATCCACCATACCATAAATCCATTATATGGATAAGGATAAAACCTTACTATGGAATTATAATATCCAAAAATTAAAAAGCAAACACCACAAATGATTGAAGAAACACCCCCATACTTATTTCCCACCTTAAATCCCTTTCTTCCTATATAAAATATTAGAAACATAAAAATTAAGAAAGAAAAAGATAATGTAACGTTATAAATCGCATCAACTGCCGTCCAATAATCCATAATTCTTCAGATCCATTATTTTATTAGATAAATAATTTATAACTGAATAAGTAATTTTTCCAAAAATTTTTAATTTCTTTAACAAAACTACAAAATTATAGGTTTAGTATAAACAATAAGAGATTCTATTAGAAGATGGTGTTAAAAGAACTTCTTTCAGAAAATCCATTAGTGTTAGCTGAAGGGGCTGTAATCGAAAGGATCAAACGAGAGTTTAAGTATGAATTGAATCCATATATTCAGAACGCGGCTATGGTGTATGATTCTGTTGGTAGAAAAATTCTTGAAAAGATTTTTATTCAATACATTTCTGTGGCTTTTAAATTTGATCTACCAATGCTCAACTTAGCACCTACTTGGCGTACAAACCCAAAATGTATTAAATTAGCTGGATATCAAGATAAAAGTGTGAATGCTGATTGCGTAAAGTTCTTAAAGCAAATTAGAAGCCATTATATTTATAGACCATTAAAAATCCTAATAGGAGGGCTGGTAGGATGTAAAGGGGATGCATACAATCCTAAAGAAGCTCTAACAAGTGAAGAGGCATTCATTTTTCACAAAAATCAAGTAGAAGAATTGAGTACATCAGGAGTGGATTTTCTTTTAGCTAGTACTCTCCCTGCGCTTTCAGAAGCACTTGGTATAGCCAAAGCTATGGCAGACTCAAAATGTGAGTACATCTTAAGTTTTATTATTCGTCCAGATGGAACAATACTTGACGGTACATCCCTTTATGAAGCGATATCAATCATCGATAATTCAGTCTCCCCAAAACCTGCTTTTTATATGATAAATTGCGTTCATCCAACTATTTGTAAAAGGGCAATCAATTCAGAACCTAACAATTCAAGATTAGTTAGAACTCGATTAAAAGGATTGCAGGCGAACGGCTCTTCGAAGAGTCCTGAAGAGTTAGAATCACTCAATAAGGTGGATTCTGAAAATCCTAAAACATGGAGTAAAAAGATGATTGATTTATACCAAAACTCAGAAATACAAATTCTTGGTGGGTGTTGTGGGACAAATCATCGTCATATCATGAGTATAGCAAAAAATTACATAAAAAAAGTAAAAAGCCACCATATGATTTTTGTGAATCAACAAAAATTGCTAAAGGTAATGAATAAAAATTTTGCAGATTCTAAGGATTTAAAAAGTAGATCATCTTCTAAATCATTACCACTCAAAAAATTCAAACCTAAATTAATAAACAAATAATAATATAATTTATTAGAGAATAAGTAATACAAAAAATTAAAATAAGAAAATTTAATCTAGATTATTATTAAGTCTTTAAAGATCTTAAATCTAAATAACAGGAAAATATGACATCCATGGAGCCTACAACTGAGACTTTAGATGATATTTTGAAAAAACTTTTATCTGCAATCCCAGAAGTTAAAGCTGCTGCGATAGTTTCAGCAGAAGGATTGCCTATTGCATCAGCATTGCCACAAGGTATCGATGAAACAAGAATCGCCGCAATGACTGCGGCACTTCTCTCCTTGGCAGAGAGATCTGTTATCGAGATGGAGAAGGGTGAATTCGAACAATTATACGTCCGTGGGAATGAAGGATATTTGCTAGTCTTACAAGCGGGCCCCAATGCTGTTTTAACCGTTTCTACAACGAAGGATGTACGACTCGGTTTAATATTTTTGGATTGTAAAAGAACAACCGAAAAAATTGCGAAATTAATATAAAAACAGTTTTGTATCCTTTTATTATTTATTTGTTTAAAGGAGATTTTATAATTATTTGAATTCAAAATCTGTTCGATAGCATTATACAATGCTAAATATTATGTTTTTACATTTTCATCAATCTCCGAGAAATCTGGTTCGAAATGATCAAATAGAATTAATTTCTTTCAGCTATCTAATATTTACCTAAAGCCTACCATAATTATTTTATTTTAAAGAAACTTTAAATAGTTCATAATCTAGTAATTTGTAACGAAATTCAATAAAAAAAATAAATCTAAAAGAATTGATATCCAATGGTAGATTGGAGACCTTATACTTGGGTATTACCCATTATTGGAGCTATTTTTGGTCTTATATCACTTGCGACTCCTGTTATTGGTTCATTAACTATTTATGATATCTCTTGGGGTGGAGCAGTTAGCGGAAATTTTGAAATTTGGATGTTAGGATATTGGGAGTCTGGTTCATATAATGGTTGGGTGAATGAACTTTCCTCCGAGTTACCTATTCCAATTAACGCAACAATTACACCATTCATTATTTGCTTTATTGGCTTATTAATATGCGCAGTTTTAGGAATCAGAGCAGGTATATTAGGTTACCAAGGGACTTATAAAAAGAGTATGGCCGCTCTTAGTGGGATCTTAATGATAGGATTGACCATTCTTTTTATTATATGGGTAGAAATTGAGTGGAGTCCTTTTAGTGGTGATACTTGGGAGGAAGAGTGGTTTGATGTCTATAAATATCAATTTGATCCTGATTTTGGGGTAATTGGTCCTTTTATTGGAGGTGTATTTTGTCTTATTGGTGCTTTTATCTCACCAGAAGAACGATCAATGCAAACCGTATCCAAACAATCTAAATTGATACCAGCATCTCAAATAAATTATTGTCCTGAGTGTGGTGCAAAAGTAACGGGTAAATTTTGTTCGAATTGTGGAAAATCCATGAATCTTAAAGTGTAATACATAAATCAATGTAAATAAAATTTCTTTTATTCTTTTTCTGTTTTTTGATATAGGAAGGTTATTACTTTTTTTCAACATCAATGAAAAATCCATGTTTCTTTGATATTATAAATACAATTTTTGACATATGTAAACGAAATTTTATATCAATTATTTCTTTCATTGAAATTAAATTAGAATTGACTATCAAATTTTTTTCGAATGAATGATCCAAACTTAAATAACTATATGCTAAGTTTTATAGAAAAAATCTGTAATGAAGTAGGACCTAGAGAGTCTGGGACTGAACAAGAAATACTTGCAGGTAATTCAATTGAAGAAGAATTAAATAAATTCTGTGACGAAGCTCACCAGGAAGAATATATAAGTAGTCCTCACGCTTTTTTAGGCGGCATCAGATATGGCGCCTTACTTGTATTCATTTCAATAGTTTTATATTGGCTCTCAGTATTGATTGACATTAAAATATTACAAATTGGTGGGGGATATAGTATGCTCTTTATGGTTATAGCAGTTATTCTAATTGTAGTTAGTGTCAGTTATTTTATCTTAGAAACAATGAGATATCATGAGACATATGATTTCCTATTCCCTAAAAGAAAATCATATAATATCGTAGGTACTATTAATCCCTCGAGTGAAGTCAAAAATTCAATAGTTTTTTCAGCACACCACGACTCTGCTTTTGAATTTAATACTTTTTATTATTTGAAAAGATTTGGTCAGGTTATTATTAATGTGGGCTACATTGGAGTTGGCATAGTTCTAATAGTTCTAATAATAAAAATAATACTTCAGATGTTTTCAGTGGAACTCATTATTCTCTTCCTTTCATTTGGTTATTTTTTCCTTGCTTTTATTCCAATTATACTTGTCTACATTTTATTTCATAGTTATAATCCTGTTTTAGGAGCTTTTGATAATTTATCAGGAGTATCAGTAGTTTTAGGAATAGGCAAATTCTTGTCTGAAAATAAGAACAATCCTGAAATTTTTCCTAAAAATACTAAAGTATATTTGATTTCTTTTGCAGGAGAAGAAGCGGGATTGAGAGGTGCTAAAAGATACGTCAAAGCTCATTATAATCAATTAAAGGAAGAAAAGACTATAGTTGTAAATATGGATGGTATTGGAAAAAAGGATATTGTTATTATTCATGATAAAGAACCGGGAATTGGTGCTAAACACGATCCAAAAATATACCTCCCACTTCTTGAAATCGCTAACAATATCAATCCTAATGCAAAAATTTCATCTTTACCATTTGGTGCTACTGATGGTGCTGCCTTTAGTAAAAAAGGAATCTCAACAGCTTCAATAGGTGCGCTAAATTTAAATGATGAGCTTGTTCCATATTATCATACAAGATTAGACACTCCTGAAAATATAGAGAAAGAAGCCTTAGGTCAATTTGTTGAAATTTGTTTAGAATATCTAAAACATATAGATTCACAATAAAGAAAGAGGATGATTCAAATTAAAAATAAGCAACCTGAAGTTTTCTTGGATATAGAAAAAGCACCCAAATTTATGCAAATGGAAGGATTAGAAACAACTATTCTCACAGGATTACATGGTGAAAAAATGATGATGACACTCAACGCCACCTTACCGGGATATTCTGTTCCGACTCATTCACATAAACATGAGCAAATTGGAATAGTTTATGAAGGGGAAGCAAAATTACGAATCGGAAATGAAGAACGTATCGTGAAGAAGGGAGATTTCTATTGTATCCCTGCTAATACTCCTCATAGTGATGAATGTATAGGTGAAAAACCCTTTATAATGCTTGATGTGTTTTATCCTAAAAGAAGGGATTTTTTAAGAAAGCTAGCAGACAAATAAAACACCGAAGAATTAAATTTATTTATTCAATGCGTCTTTGATAGCTTTTCTTAGTCTGCTTTTCTCAATTTCTGGTCCCACTTCGATAATTTCACCATTAACATAGATTCTTCGCCCAATTCCATATTGTTGTAAAATATTTTGATCAATAGCAGAATATTCATAAAGAACTACGTCATTTCCAAATTCCAAAACTACTTTTCGTACTCTCTCTGCCTCAACATCACTGGTTTGACAAAATCTATTCCAGAACAAATCAATAACAACTTTTCCTTTTATAGGTTTAAACTTATAATTTTCCTTCCTGAAATGAGGTGGTTCAGCATTTTGATCAAATTGTTTCCAAAGAACTGCTTCTTCCCCTCGTCTTTCTGCAACTTTAAATCCTAATTTTAGAAAGTAATTAGCTGGCATAAACCAGAAATCCCAAAAATACCCTATAGTCGCAATTCCTTTCCGATTTTGGTTTCTCGCTTCTTCTTCTGCAGCTTTAATTAACTCTTGACCAATGCCTTTTTTAGCAAATTTAGAATGTGAAACTAAACACGGAAAAACCATTAAATCTTTTCCTTGAATTGACCAAGGATTTATTTCGATTGGCATAATATACAAAAATCCTGTATGAACATCATCTAAGAGAGCAACCTTAACTCTCAATCCGTCTTTTTCCATACTTCTTAACCAGGAAATGCGACGTTGACATGAGGCTTCATATTCCAAGTTATTTTCATTTACATGAGTACAGGTGCCAACATAATATTCATCATCCTTGGTCATATTTCGAATATTAATTGTCATTTTTACAATTCACTATTAAACTATCTAATATCATTTGATTTAAATCAAATCCATTCAAAATTTAAAACATATTAAAATTAATATTAAGTATGATAGATAAACAGAATTTTTATGCTATAATCAAACCATATCGACAGGATTTCATAACTAATCCTAAAGAAGAGGAAGAAAAAATTATGTCAGACCATTTTGAATATTTGAAATCCTTATTAAAACAAAAAAAATTGTTCTTAGCGGGACCTACATTGATTCCCGAAGAACCATTTGGATTAATCATCCTAGAAACAGAAACTGAAGAAGAAGCAAAAGAATTAATAAAAGCTGATCCTTCAGTTAAAGCGGGTATACAAAAAATTGCAGACTTCAGACCAATCAGATTATCTTTAACTAGAAAATAACATTTCAAAAATCAAAGGCCTGATTCTTTTATAGCTTCATGAACTTCATAATTTTCATGCACAATTAAATAAAGAGCTCTAACAAATTTTGTTGGATCTTCTGCTTGAAACACATTTCTACCAAAAGCAACACCAGC
>JBHLNR010000079.1:0-15496 GCA_048941385.1 Promethearchaeota archaeon | reverse complement strand
CTAGAGAACTTGATATTGAGCGAGCTCGGTGTTATACAAGAATATATAAACAAATGGAAGATGCTCCGCCCTGTATGAAAAATGTCAAAGCATTAGAGGAATTCTTACGCTGTCTTCCAATAAGGATTGAGGAAGATGAGCTTCTTGTAGGCGTAAAATCTAGCAAAGTAAGAGCTGATCCGTTTGAAATAGAACGTGGAATGCGTGCTAGCGTTTTTGGGTTTATATTTAATGATTCAATAGACAAAAGAATTAGAGATGGATTTGCTAAAAGCTTTACCTTTCTTAATCGATATCTTCCCTTACCAAAGGAAGAAATGGATGAGTTGAAAAATGAAATCATCCCCTTCTGGCAAGAAAGAACAGTAGCGGCTCGAAAACAAGAATATTGGCAAAAAGCAGGCTTAACTGAAGCAGACACTGAATTAAGTCCTAGGGGTAGGTCTCGGAGTGGCACTGATATATTTGCAGGTGCTAGTGGTCAAGGACATGTCATTCCTGGATATAGACGAGTGCTTAAAATGGGATTTAGAGGAATTGAAAAAATGGCAGAAGAGGGACTTGCGAAGCTCAAGGAGACAGATGAAAAATATGACCAACGCAAGGATTTTTATGAATCAGTCATAGTAGCAGCAAGAGCTGTCTGCGATTATTCCAATCGCTATGCTGATCTCGCAATTGAAATGGCGAAAAATGCTCCAGAAACAAGAAAGGCTGAACTCTTAGAAATTGCAGAACGTACAAGGCGAGTACCGGCCCTCCCCCCAAGAACGTTCATGGAGGCACTTCAATCAATATGGATGACTAATGTTGTCATGGAAATGAGCTATGGTGAAGGAAATATATTTTCTCAAGGACGAGTAGACCAATACCTTTATCCCTATTATGCTGCGGATTTAGCTGAAGGGCGTATTACATATGAAGAAGCTTTAGAACTCATTGAGGAATATTTAGTTAAACTTGCTTCTGTTGTTATCGCAGGACAGAATAATGTAACCATTGGCGGACTAGACAAGACTGGGAACGATGCCACTAATGATGTTTCATACATTTTTCTTGAAGCTGTTGCAAATGTAAAAAGCTTATTAAATACAATATCGATACGAATTTCTTCCAAAACACCCCGAGATTTTGTGAAAAGAACTCTTGAAGCTTTTAAATATACGGCAGGAATGGGCATTCATAATGATGAAGTTCTAGTCCCACAGCTTCATAATACGAGATATTCATTAGGGGATGCTAGAGATTATTCACTTGTAGGATGTGTGGAACCCCATGGCACTGGTAATGATTTCTCTTATACAGCGGGTAATGCTATTCAGATTTCAATCCTTCTTAACATGGCATTGAATGAAGGACGTACTATTTTTTCAGGAAATAAAACTGTTGGAGCGAAAACACCCCCAGCAAAGACTTTTAAATCTTTTGAAGATGTCAAGAAAGCTTATGTAGAGCAGCTAAAATTTGCTATAGATCTCGCTGTGAAAAAGGCTGAGTTAAAGGATAAAGCATTTGCTGAATATCTGCCATCCCCATTGCTTTCATCTACAATAGTAGGATGTCTCGAAAGCGGAATGGACGCAACTCGAAACGGAGCAAAATATAATAATAATCCTATGGGCTCACAAGGATTAGGGGGTGTGTGCGATTCCTTAGCAGCAATACGCTGGGCAGTATTTGAAGAGAAATTAGTGACGATGGAAGAATTGGTTAACCACATGAATAATAATTTCAAAGAGGCAGAAGAACTTCGAGAAAAATTACGAAATAAAGCTCCTAAATATGGAAATGGTGATGAGCGGACTGATGATCTAGCAAAATGGGTTGCATCTACCCTATGTGATATTACAAGAAAATATAAAGCGAGAGGCGGTGATGGTATATATCATAATTGTCTCGTATCTTCTGGAACACAAGTTATGGAAGGTAAAGCATTGGGGGCGACTGCAGATGGAAGATTAGCCTATGAACCTGTATCAAACGGTATTTCTCCTGCAAACGGTATGGAAAGAAATGGGCTCACCATGGCACTCCGATCAATAGCTTATGCTACAGCTGACCCTCATTTGACTAATGGAGCAACTATGAATATTAGAATCAATCCGAACATATTAGAAACAGACGAAGGACTCGACCATTTAACCTCTATAGTGGAAGCTTATTTAGAGATGGGAGGTCGAGAGCTTCAGATAAATCCAATAAGTACAGAAACACTAAGAGACGCTCAAGCTCATCCAGAGAAATATCCTGATCTTTCCGTTAAAGTCTCAGGTTATTCTGCGCGATTCATAGATTTAAGAAAAGAGCTTCAGGATGATATCATCGCGAGAACAGTATTTAATGAATTATAAAATTTCTTTTAATCTTTATTTTTTTTAATATTTTTGAATAGTCAAAAAAATATTTTATTATAAAGAATAACTTTCTTCTAACTTTTTTGCTAAACCAAATCATATTATCTTATTTACAAAGTTTTTTCTGAATTACAATAATTTATAAATAAATTAACATAGTTAATTTAAATAATAAAAAAACTATATATGAATTATGGTAGTTCAAGGTATTAAAATGGCCCCTCTTCAAGGGATTCCCTCCGAGAGGGTTCGAAAGATAAGAGATAGAATGCTTTCTATGCCTAGAGAACTTGATATTGAGCGAGCTCGGTGTTATACAAGAATATATAAACAAATGGAAGATGCTCCGCCCTGTATGAAAAATGTCAAAGCATTAGAGGATTTCTTACACCGCTTACCTATTAGGATTGATGAAGATGAGCTTCTTGTAGGTGTAAAGTCTAGTAAAATAAGAGCCGATCCAATCGAAATAGAACGTGGAATGCGTGCCAATATTTTTGGGTTTCTCTTTAATGATTCTATAGATGAAAAAATAAGAGATGGTTTCAGTAAAAGTTTTACATATATAAATCGATATCTTCCCTTACCAAAGGAAGAAATGGATGAGTTGAAAAATGAAATTGTACCCTTCTGGAAAGAAAGAACGGTCATGGCTCGTAAAATTGAATATTGGAAAAAAGCAGGTTTAACTGAGGAAACAAAGGGGACTATGGATCTTGCGAGTGCTTTTGGGGTTTCTATGGGTGGTACTGATATATTTGGATCTGCTGTAGGTCAAGGACATGTCGTTCCCGGATATAGACGGGTTCTTAAAATGGGATTTAGAGGAATCGAAAAGATGGCGGAAGAAGGAATTGCCAAACTTAAGGAGACAGATGAAAATTATAACCATCGTAAGGATTTTTATGAATCAGTTGTGGTAGCAGCGAGAGCTGTTTGCGATTATTCTAATCGCTATGCTGATCTCGCAATAAAAATGGCAGAAAATGCTTCGGAAACAAGAAAGGCTGAACTCTTAGAAATTGCTGAACATACAAGACGAGTACCTGACCTCCCACCTAGAACGTTCATGGAAGCACTTCAATCAATATGGATGACTAATGTCGTTATGGAAATGAGTTATGGTGAAGGAAATATTTTTTCTCAAGGACGGGTAGACCAATATCTTTACCCATACTATGCCGTTGATTTAGCTGAAGGATGTATTACATATGAAGAAGCTTTAGAAGCAATTGAAGAATATTTAGTCAAACTTGCTTCTGTCGTTATCGCAGGACAAAACAATGTAACCATCGGTGGACTAGACAAGGATGGAAATGATGCTACTAATGATGTTTCATACATGTTTCTTGAGGCTGTAGCAAATGTAAAAAGCTTATTGAATACTATATCGATACGAATTTCTTCTAAGACACCCCATGATTTTGTGAAAAGAACTATTGAAGCTTTTAAATATACTGCTGGAATGGGAATTCATAATGATGAAGTATTAGTCCCACAGCTTCATAATACGGGATATTCATTAGAAGATGCTAGAGATTATTCACTTGTAGGATGTGTAGAACCAGCGGGTACAGGGAATGATTTTTCTTATACAGCGGGTAATGCTATTCAGATTTCAATCCTTCTTAACATGGCATTAAATGAAGGACGTACAATTTTTTCAGGAAATAAAACTGTTGGAGCGAAAACACCCCCAGCTAAGACTTTTAAATCTTTTGAAGATCTGAAGAAGGCTTATGTAGAGCAGCTTAAATTTGCAATAGATCTCGTTGTTAAAAAGGCTGAGCTAAAGGATAAAGCATTTGCTGATTATTTACCTTCCCCATTGCTTTCATCTACAATAGAAGGATGTCTCGAAAGCGGAATGGACGCAACTCGAAACGGAGCAAAATATAATAATAATCCTATGGGGTCACAAGGATTAGCAACCGTAACTAATTCCTTAGCAGCAATTCGTTGGGCTGTATTTGAAGAGGAATTAGTCACAATGGAAGAATTAGTTAATCACATGAATAGAAATTTCAGGGGGGCAGAAGAACTTCGAGAAAAATTACGAAATAAGGCTCCTAAATATGGTAATGGAGACGAGAGAACAGACGAACTAGCAAAATGGGTAGCAAATACCATATGTGATCATACAAGAAAATATAAAGCGAGAGGCGGTGATGGGATATATCATAATTGTCTTGTATCTGCTGGAACTCAGATTATGGAGGGTAAAACATTAGGGGCAACTGCAGATGGAAGATTATTAGGTGAACCCGTGGCAAATGGTATTTCTCCAGCAAATGGTACAGAAAAGAATGGGCTTACCATGGCACTCAGATCAGTAGCTTATGCAACTGCTGAACCTCATTTAACGAATGGAGCATCAATGAATATAAGAATTAATCCCAGTTCAATACAGACAGACGATGGAGTCGATCAATTAGCTTCTATTGTAGAGGCTTATTTAGAGTTAGGAGGTCGAGAGCTTCAGATAAATCCAATAAGTTCAGAAACATTGAGAGACGCGCAAGCTCATCCAGAAAATTATCCCGACCTTTCAGTTAAGGTTACAGGCTACTCCGCTCGATTCATCGATATAACAAAAGAACTTCAAGATGATATTATTGACAGAACCGTGTTCAGTGAATTATAAACTCTACTCTAATTTAATATTAAAAATTTTTTATTATTTGTTTTTTGAATTCAGATAGATTCATTTAAGAAAAAGAGATTTTTGTTCCTTTAGATAATATACAAATTTTTTTTTTGGATTTAACGAGTTAAGCCAGACCACTTGACGTTTCTGACCCCGGTACTTTTAGCAATTTCAAGAAAATTTTCCATCTCCTCTTTTGTCATTAATGGTTCATCTTTCAGAGGCCATGACATGTCTAATCTTGAATATTTAATTTCGCACAGTTTATTAAAACTTAATAGATCCCATTGATCAGGAATATTATCTAATTCGTTTACAATGAATTCTCCAATTCCTTTAACGTTCTCTTCCTTGGCAGTATAGTTTGGTATTATTGGTGTCCTTATCCACATTATTTTTCCATTTTCTTTAATATAACGTGAAATCCATTTAGCATTTTCTAAAATAGTTTTATTTGAAACGCCCGTATATTCTTCATGTTTTTTAGGATCAATAACTTTTATATCCAGAAGGACTATATCAACGTAGGGTAATAAATCTTGGTAAATTTTTTTATTTGAATATCCACATGTATCTAAAGCAGTAGTAATGCCATTTTCCTTACATAATTTTAATAATTTTAAGAGAAAATCTGCTTGAAATGTAGGCTCACCACCAGAAACGGTTATACCTCCTTTTGTCTTATTAAAAAATATTTTTTCTTTCTCTATTTCGCGAAATAGAATATCTATATCCCACCACTTGCCCCACATAGTTAATGCTGTACTTGGACAGGCTTCTACACAATCTCCACAACTAGTACACTTCTCTCTATTAATGTGTAAACCATCTTCTTCAAAAAATAGAACATTCTCTTGGCAAGCATCTATACAACTATTGCAACCAATGCATTTACGATCTATCCATTGAAGTTGAGGTTTTTTTGGAATTGATTCTGGATTGTGACACCAAATGCAATTTAAGGGACAATAATTAAAAAAAATTGTTGTTCGAACACCAGGGCCATCGTCAGTAGCCATTCTCTCAATTTTAAAGATTAATCCTTTAGACTTTGACGCTATATTACGACACCATTTTTATTTTTTAAACCCAATAAAAAGTAAAATTCATAAGGTACTTGAACAAAAAAAATATTAGTAAATTAATAATGTAAATTTAAACTCATTTTTATTTTCTACGAGATCAATGATTGATGATAAAAGCGTTACTAATAGTAAAAAAAAGACAAGAAGTAGATCACCTGAGAAGAAAGCTCAACAATTTGATGAAATTCTAGAAGAAGGAAAAAAATTATTTCAAGAACATGGACGAGAGGGTTTCACTCTGCGTGGGTTAGCAAAAAAATTAGGTATGAGTCAAAACAATCTCTATAATTATGTAGAAAGCAAACGAGAACTATGGATTGCAATAAGGAAAAAGTTTTATGAACAATATCGGGATGAAAACCGGGAGATCATTAAGAATTTTGGTGGTTCAACCGTTGATTTATTATTAGAAATTTTTAAACACTTTTTTGAATTTGCAGAAAGAGATTATGCGGCTTTTCGAATGATGCATTTTATCCGCTCTCCTCCATCAGATAAAGTAGGACCATATGAAAAAAATTATAAACCATTTAGATATCTGGAAGGAACTACTCGTGTAATTCAAAAAGCTATTGATAAAGGAGAGATCAAAGAAAAAGATGCTGCTTTAATCTCATCCTTTTTATTTAGTATATTATTAGGCGCAGCGATGGTAGAATACGTCATGCGGGATATTGAATCAACTAATAATAAATCAGGACAAAATGTAGAGGAATTTATGCAATTTGAAACTCGGCATTTCACAAGCAAGGAATTTAGGAATTATGTATTAAAGAAAATTCAAAAAGGATTACTTGATCCCAATTTGATTCTAGATGAATCTGAATATAAATAAGAGCTTAAGCACATTAAGGAGTTAATAATTCATAAATTGTATACCCCTATTCTGTATATTATTTCTTTATTCTTAATACAAATGTTAGGTTTTTATAACATCCTAGAAAAACTTTTTTGATTTCCAGAATTAAAAAGACATAGTACAATATGAGTGAATTTATAGTAATAAAAGGAGCCAGACAAAATAATCTTAAAAATATTGACGTTATTATCCCTCGTAATAAATTGGTGGTTATAACAGGAATAAGTGGAAGTGGTAAATCTAGTTTAGCAATGGATACTTTATATGCAGAGGGACAAAGAAGATTTCTAGAATCATTATCAAGTTATGCCAGACAATTTTTAGGGGAAATGGATAAACCAGATGTAGATTCAATTGAAGGTTTATCCCCTGCAATTGCAATAGAACAAAAACCGCTTTCCAAAAATCCAAGAAGTACGGTAGGGACTGTTACGGAGATTTATGATTATTATAGGCTTTTATATTCTAATGTTGGTATACCTCATTGTCCTAATTGTGGTAAAGAAATAAAACCGCAAACACCACAGCAAATAATTCAAATTCTTCTAAATTCTATAAAAGAAAACCAGAAGTTTATAATTAAAGCCCCCCTAATTAGGGATCGCAAAGGAGAATATAAAGATCTCCTACAAGATTTGATGAAACAGGGATATGTAAGAGTAGAAGTCGATGGGATTCAGTATACTTTAGATGAAGAAATTACAATGAAAAAAAATGTAAAACATAATATCAGTGTTATTATTGACAGACTTGTAATGCGAAAAGATATTAAAACAAGGCTAGCTGATTCGATTGAAAACGCACTAGACCTAGCAGAAGGGTTAGTAATAATTGAGGTTATTGATGAAGGAGAGCAAATTTATTCCGAGCATCTTGCTTGTACAGATTGTGGAATATCTTTTCCACAATTAGACCATAAAATGTTTTCATTTAATATCCCTCATGGGAGTTGTAGGTATTGTAGCGGTTTAGGTACGGTTATGGAATTTGACTATGGATTAGTATTGGGTGATGATTTAACAGTACCGCTTCAAGACACTCCAATTAGAGATATTCCGGGATTCGGTTCCTTAACCGGCTATTCTTGGCAAACTATAGTTCAAGTGGCAAGACACTATGGATTCAATGCCAATAAAACTCCATTGGAAGAAATTGGAGCCGAGAAATTGAACAAGTTGTTGTTCGGTTCTGAACAAGAGGCAATAACCTTTCACTTTGAAAGTAATGGAAATGATTATAGGAATAATCATGATGAATATAAATCCTCTTGGGATGTCGTAAGACCTTTTGAGGGAATAATCCCAATACTTCACAGAAGATATATGGAAACACGCTCTGAATGGGCACGAGAAATCTATGAAAGTTTTATGAATCGAATTGCGTGTCCACAGTGTGATGGAAAACGCTTAAAACCAGAAAGTTTGGCTGTGACTATAAATAACAAGAATATTGCTCAATTATCTGATTTATCAGTTAAAGAATCGACAATTTTCTTTAAATCATTACAGTTAGATGAAACTGAGAAAGCTATAGTAAAAGAAGTATTAAAAGAGATTACTGATCGATTATCTTTTTTGGAGAATGTAGGTCTAGATTATATTTCACTAAGTCGTCGTTCAGATACTTTATCTGTTGGAGAAGCAGAAAGAATTAGATTAGCAACTCAATTAGGTTCTAGCTTAGTTGGTGTGTTGTATGTTTTGGATGAACCTAGTGTTGGTTTACATCAAAGAGATATTAACCGACTCGTAAAAATGTTAAAAAAGCTAAGAGATTTGGGTAATACTGTTATCGTTGTCGAACACGACGAGGCAATAATGGAAAATGCTGATCATATCATTGATTTGGGCCCCTTAGCAGGAGTTAAAGGTGGGGAAATAGTTGCAGAGGGACCTTTAGATACAATTATAAATTCTAATACTTTAACTGGTAAGTTTTTATCAGGAAAAGAAAAAATCGAAATCCCTTCAAATCGTCGTAAATTAAATGCATCATTTTTACGGATAAAAGGAGCAAGAGAAAATAATTTAAAAAATGTTAATATTGATATACCTTTAGGATTATTTACCTGTATAACAGGAGTTTCTGGAGCAGGTAAAACAAGTTTAATTATTGATTGTCTTTATAAAGGATTACATAATCTTGTCAATACACGTAGTTCAAAAATAAGAGAAGGAGATTTCGATAGCATAGAGGGTTATGATAAAATAGATAAAATCATAAATATCGATCAATCCCCGATAGGTAGAACTCCAAGGTCAGTCCCTTCAACCTACACAAAAGCTCTCGATTATATCCGAGATATTTTTGCACAATTACCAGAATCAAAAGAAAGAGGGTACAAAAAAGGTAGATTTAGCTTTAATACAAAAGCTGGTCACTGCAAAAAATGTAAAGGTACTGGATATATTCTAAAAGAGATGTATTTTCTACCGGATGTTTATATCAGATGTGATTTATGTAAAGGAAAACGGTATAATGCAGAAACCTTGGAAATTAAATATCGCGGATATCCAATTTCTGATGTTTTAAAAATGACCTTTAATCAAGCTCTTGAAATTTTTGATAGTTTTCCTAACTTAAAAAGAACTTTAAAAACTGTTGTTGATGTGGGATTAGGTTATTTAGAATTAGGCCAGTCTTCGACTACCTTAAGCGGTGGAGAATCCCAACGATTAAAAATTGCCAGAGAATTAAGAAAAACAAGCACGGGAAATACACTTTATATCTTAGATGAACCTACTACAGGTTTGCATATGTATGATATTAAATTCTTACTAAAAGTTCTTCAAAAGTTAGTAGATAAAGGGAATACTGTAATTATTATTGAACATAACATGGATATCATAAAATCTGTTGATTACATCATTGATTTGGGTCCTGAAGGTGGAGAAAAAGGTGGTAAAATTATTGCGAAAGGATCACCAGAAAAAATAATAGAATCCAAAAGTTCCTTTACTGCAAAATATCTTAAAAAATATCTTGTTAATAGCTAAAGAAAAAAATCAAAAAACTTCTAATTTTCTTAATACTTTTTATTAACTAATAACAATAGAAATTTTGGAGTAAGTGATCCTAAATGGCGACTTCAAATGCTGAAAAAACAATCAGAGCCCCTATTGTTTGTATTTTGGGGCATATTGACCATGGAAAAACCACAATACTCGATTATATAAGAGGAACTGTAGTACAACAAAGAGAGGCTGCGGGTATTACTCAACATATTGGTGCTTCTTATTTTCCAACTGAAGATATAAAAGAATTCTTAAGTAAATCGAAGCAAGAATTTGCTAAAATGGATATTAGACTTCCAGGAATATTGGTTGTAGATACTCCTGGGCATGCGGCATTTTTAAATTTAAGAAAAAGAGGAGGTGCTGTGGCGGATATCGCAATCTTAGTAATAGATATAACAGCTGGTACTATGCCGATTACTTGGGAATCTGTAAGAATATTAAGAGAAAGAAAAACTCCGTTTGTTATAGCTGCTAATAAAATTGATAGGATTTCTGGTTGGAAACCTAAGAAAGATGCAGACTTCCAAGATACTTATAACACCCAAAGACCACATGTAAAAGAGTTTTTAGATGAAAAAATTCTTCAAATAATGGGTAATTTTTTAGAAGAAGGATTCAAAGGAATAGATAGGTATGATAAAATCAAAGATTTTACAAAAAAAATAGCTATAGTGCCTACCAGTGGTAAAACTGGAGAGGGAATTTCAACTTTACTACTTGTATTAATGGGTTTAGTTCAGCAATATTTAACTAATAATTTAAAATTTTCAGAAGGACCTGCTCGTGGTGTTGTCTTAGAGGTTAAGAAGGAAAAAGGGCAAGGGAAAACAATGGATGTATTAATATATGATGGTGTAATAAATAAGGGGGATGATTTTATCGTTGGTGGCTTAGAAAAACCAATTAAATCAAAAGTAAGAGCATTACTTACACCCAAACCGTTAGATGAAATTAGAGATCCTCGACAGAAATTCGATTCAGTTGATTCGGTTTCAGCTGCAGCGGGAATTAAAATACTTTCACCAAATATAGATGATGTTGTAGCAGGATCTCCTTTTAGAGGTATCGGGGGTCTCTCTAATGAAGATGCTGTATATAAAGAAATAGAAACAGAAGTAGAAAGTATTCGTATAAAGACTGAAAAAGCAGGTGTTGTATTAAAAGCAGACACTCTAGGCTCTTTAGAAGCATTAGAAAACCATTTTACCAAAAGTGGTGTAAAAATCAGTATCGCTGATGTAGGACCCATAAAAAAAGAAGATGTAATTAATGCAAATATCGTAAAAACTTTTGATCCTTATTCCGCTGTTGTATTAGGTTTTAATATTCCGATATTACCTGAAGCTAATGAACAAGCTTTTATTGATAATATTAGAATTTTTACAAATAATGTAATTTATCGATTATTGGAAGATTACATAGAATATTCAGAAACAAGAAAAGCTGAAGATACTGCTAAAGGCTTAAGTGAATTAATCTTACCAGCAAAACTAAAAATGTTTCCTGAATATATATTCAGAAATTCAGATCCTGCAGTATTCGGTATTAAAGTTGAAGCAGGTACCTTATATCCAAAAGTCCCGTTAATAACTGATGAAGGTAAGCGAGTGAGGAGGGTTCATCAAATTCAAGACAAGGGTGAAACATTAGAAAAAGCAGAAAAAGATTCTGAAGTTGCCATATCTATAAGAGGTATTGAAATAGGAAGAGAAATTGGCAAGGATGAAACTCTATTTGTGAATGTTCCTGAATCTCATGTAAGACAATTGATGGGAAGATTTCTGGATGAATTAACTACAGATCAAAAACAAGTACTTAGAGAATTTATCTCCTTAATGCGTAAAACAAATCATCCTTGGTGGGGGATGTAATCAAATAAAATGCCATTATATGATGATGTATTTACTAAAGTCTTACAAAAGATCACCCCTACTCAAACTGAAATAGATTCAATAAATAGAATAACAAAAAAAATAAAGAAATTATTGAATGCAAGAGCTGAAGTCTTAAGTATTAATTATACGAAAATAGAACCACAAGGCTCAACAGGTATTAAACAAACACAATTAAAAAATGATTTTGATATTGATCTCTTTATTGGTTTGGAATACAGTGCGTTTGAGCCTAAATATAAAGGATTAAGCAAAAATAAATTAAAGAAAGCATCTAAAAAAGACTTTTTAGATTTGTGTCTTAATTGGATTATTCCTAGTTTGAGTTTAGAAGAATTTCATAATCCTCAGCTATTGTATGCTGAACATCCATATGTGACAGTTGATTATTACCATAATGAGGTCAAAATTAAAATTGATATAGTTCTCTATTTTGATTTAGATCTGCTAATAATTAAAGAGAAGGGACCTATAACTGCTGTTGATCGTTCCCCTTGGCATGGTCGTTTTGTCAGAGATAATCTGTCTATTCATCAGAAAAATGAAGTTCGACTTTTAAAACAATTTTTTAAAGCAAATTATTGTTATGGTGATAAAAGTTCTGTCGGTAAAGTAGGATTTATTGGATATAGCGCAGAATTACTTATTTATTATTTTGGAAACATACTCGATCTTTTTAAAAATTTTGATAAACTTACTTCGAAGTCCTTAGATTATTATAATAGAAGTACAAAAGATCTAAAAAAAATTGCTCATTTTCAAAAGGATTATTTGATTATCGTTGATCCCATAGATAAAAATAGGAACGTTGCTTCAGCTATATCCGAACGAGCATATAGATATTGCGATTACAGAATTAAAGAATTTCTAGAAAAGCCTAATATTGATTTCTTTGAAATCAAACCCATTCCAGAAATAGATTTTAGTATGGTTCAACATACACTTCTTCAAAGATTATTTCTCATAGAGTTGAGAAACCTTGATAATGAGATTCATTATACAATAAACCGAGATAAACTACATTCCTTGGGTGAACATATAATAATTAATGGAGAAAAAGAGTTAACTCGTGTAGAGCGGTTTGGTAAAATCCTTTTTGAAGTTTACTTTGAAGAAGACAAAAATGATTACAGCCTAGCTGTATATTGTGAGAATCCAGATATTTCCCAAACTTATATTCGAAAAGGTCCCCCAATCAAAGAAAAGAATCATGTAGATAAATTTAAAAAAAAAAATCCAGATTATTTTGAGAAAGGGGGGTATTTATGGACTGAAACTCAGAGGGAATTCACTAACTTTCTTGATTTTTTAAAAAATTTTACTAAGTCAAAAATTCCAGAAAACTTTAAAATTCTAAATATAGCAAATTGCATTAATGCCAGATTCTCTTCTGGAAAAAAAGCTATTACCATCCTTACAAAACTAGTATTACCTTTTTATCTTTAGGCTCTTTGAGCTTCTGGAATTAAGACTACTATTTTGGTTCCTTTAGTGTAATCCCCTTTCACTTTATCTTCAGCCCAAACCTTACCATTGAATCCATGAACTATCTCTCCTACCAGTAAAAGGCCTAATCCAATCCTTTTAAAACTTCTAGGCCTTTCATGAACTTTATAAAACACATAATCTTTCATTTTATCAGGCATTCCGACACCATTATCTATAAACTCAATTCTTACATAATTTAATCCTTCTTCCTTTACAAGCGAGATTTTTACCACTACTTCTACTTCTGGACTATTATTATAGCGAATTGCGTTGTTTAGAATTATCCGAAAAGTATCATAAAGGAATTCACTAGCAAATACAGTATAAGTTTTATCTTTTAAATCGAAAATAATATTTATTTTTTTCTCTGGAAATCTTGGTTTCACAAATTCAATTGCGTTTATCAACATATCATTTAATGGTATTGGAATGTTATCTATTTTACCTAACTCTAAATCTGAGAGTTTTCTTACATTTATACCCAGCTCTGCTCCTCTATTTACCTGCTTTTTCGCTAGGCTTAATAATTCCATGAGATCCTCCTCAATCATGTACTCCTTACAATTTTGAGACATAATTTCCAAGGAAAACTCTAAATTTTGTAATATGTTATTTATATCATGTACAAAGAGATCCTTATAGAACTCTGCTCTATCGTATGCTAACCTATATTTCTTTTCAGATTTCACTAATCTTTCCTCAATAAGAGCCACTATCCCAGTAAGAAACATATTGGTCGCCATAACAGCTGAAGAAAAGTGGAAAAATTCCTCTGCTCCGTCAATACCCAAATCTCTAAATGTTGCAGCGATTAAATTTCCTATTCCACCAATTAGAATAAAGCACAAGAAAGCGTGTGTCGGGGTTTTTTTATTCAAATAGATCCGAAGAATTAGAAATAGTGCTATAAATAGAAGGATTCCAATTAGGATTTGTAAACTGATAGACAGAATCAGTTGAATTAAAGAAAAAATAAATAGAGAAAGACCTTCCGTTTTAATCGGGCGTAAAAAAGTCTTGTAATATTCATGAGAAACTGCAATAATAATCAAAAGAAGTGTAAGAGTTGAAAAACCAAGTCCTGTTAGGTAATATATATCATAATTATCTTGAGAAATTAATCTAAAAAACTCAGCTATAGAAGCAGTAATAAACGCAAAAAGCCATGAAAATAGATCACGCCTTTTAAAACAAACTCCTGCAAAAATTATAGTCCCGAGAATTATCAAGCATGTAGTTGAGAGCTTAAATACAAAATATGTATTCATAATTAAATAAGCGAATCTATCTTAAATTTTGTTGTTAAAATACTAATAGAGTTCACTGTTTTAAATTTACTCTTACGTTAATTTTACTATATATTAATTAGATACTAAAGATCAATAATTTATTGCCTAAATTCAAAAAATTTTTATGATTTCGCATACTTTCTTTTTCGTTATACTTAGTTAATAAAAGAAAAGAAAATAAAGTGAATTAATCGATGGTTAAGGTAAAAAATCCTGATACTATAGCCAAATTAGTCACCGAGGGGTCCTATGAAAAGAAAAGAATATTTTCGATCACGGCTCATATTGACCATGGTAAGACAACGGCTACTGATTACCTATTGAGGCGTGCAGGACTTATGCGACCAGAAGATGCAGGTCAACTTCAAATGACTGACTCAGACGATGAAGAACAAGAGAGAGGGATCACAATTTTTACAAGCGTAGTTCTCCTCGCTTTCGAAGACCCAAGAAAGCCAGATGATCCTGAGCCATATATCATTCAATTAAATGATACTCCTGGACACATTAGTTTTACAGGAGAAGTGTCAAGAGCTCTTAGAGGAAGTGATGGTGCCATAGTTTTAGTAGATGCTCTTGAAGGTGTAATGACTCAAACAGAAACCAATATCCGCTTATCAGTTGGGGAAGAACTTTGTAAACCCGTTTTATTTATTAATAAAGTTGATAGATTGATAAGTGAACTTAAATTAAGTCCTCAGGATACTTTTGCAAAAATAGATAAAATCACACGAGAAGTAAATGATCTCATTAAAAAAGTTCGACCTGAAGGATCAGATTGGTCAATCGATTTTGCGAAAAATTCAGTGGCAGTGGGCTCTGCAAAACACGGTTGGGGTTTTACATATGAAATTTTGCTTGAAAA
>JBHLNR010000078.1:0-15550 GCA_048941385.1 Promethearchaeota archaeon | reverse complement strand
CCAAAAAATGTAATAACAGTAGTTAAAGGCACAATAAATGGAGGAACATGATATAATGTGAAAAAAATTGATGAGATTATTATAGAATATGTAATTTTTACTTTCTCCTTAAATTTATTAATTAGAAAACCTCTAAAAAAAGCTTCCTCACAGGGACCTACTAAAACTATTTGAAGCATAATGAGAATAGTTAATTGAATAATAGTAGGTTGCACAGGTGTCGTAGTTACAACCCCTTCTTGTCCTTCTTGAATAAATTCAGAACCAAAAAAGTTTTCAATTATCACATTTCTAAAAAGGATTATAACAAAATCTCCAAAAGAGAAAAATAACACACCAACACTTAAACCTGCTATGACTTTAATAAGGATGTCCTCATTTTTTTGAAAACCCATCTCTGATAACAATATTCTAAAGTTTTTTTTCTCGATTCTGCTAGAGATGAGGGCAGGTACTGCTACAAACAATATTTCCAGAAAAGTTAATCCAATTAATATCCAAGGATTGTCCCCTAATTGTATTACCATTTTGCAAATGCTCTATATCATTTTTATCGAAAAAATCAAAAAATTAAATATCTCATTATTATTATTATTAACTCAATTTTTAAGTTCTCTTAATGACAATAAGAGAAAACCCTATTAAACTTAAAGACAATAGATTATCATTTCCCAGTAATAAAAGCCCATTACTTAACAATATGGGTTTGACTAAAGAACAAATTTTATTAAAGGATATAAAAATAATTGCAAATGAATTTTATGAGATTGAACGCTTAAAGAAAGCATTTTCTGATATTATTTTAAGTAATTTGGAGGGGTTAGATTTTTCCCCATTTATAGAATATCCCAGATTTTATATTAAAGAGAAGAATATAAAGAAAACGTTATCCTCTGCTAATTTAAGAGGCCTAAACGTTGTAAGTGTCGATGGAAGTTCAGTATCAAAGAAATTCATGAATGTGGATTTTTCATTCTTGAAAGCGATTGCAGTAAAATATTTTTTTAAGGAAAATCATGTAGCTAAAATTGAATACTTTCCAGATTTAAGTGGTTTCAATAATTATTCTGTGCAAGGAAACTTTATAAATCGGGATGAGAGTGCTATTGATACTAAAATCTCTATGGATATGAAATATATTGAAATCAATTTACTTAACGAGTTGATAAACAGAGCAGATGATATTGATCTCGTGATTATGGATGGTTCCATAGTCATTATGCCGATAAATTTGTTATTCTCTAAAGACGCTGAAATATCAAAGAAATATGATATTTTATTAAAAGAATATCACAAATTATATACAAATTGTAAAGAAAAGGGAATAATACTAATTGGTTCCATTAAAGATACAAGAACATCAGCATTATCAAATCTGCTTTGTGAATCTATTCAACTATTAAAACCAAGTTATTCTAAGTTACCTGACTTTATTAAGATAAATTACAGAGAAGTTATAGACTATTTCTCTGACATAGATCTATTTAATAGGATACTGAAGAAGTCTGAAAGAAGCTGTATTTTTAATTGTAAAAGAGAAATTGATAAAATAAGGGATACAGGGATAAAAAAAGAAATACCTTATTACTTCCCATTATCATTTTATGCATTTTATCTTAAAACCACTAAATTTGATACTCCTTGCAGGATAGAATTTTTCATGGATGAGAAAGATACTATTGAAAAAGCTTCCAAAAAAGCAGATTTAATTTCCTCCATATTACTCCCAATATCCAGTTTAAATGAGCATTATGGGCTCCCTATTCCTCAAATTGAAGCTCACAAACGTGCTGTATTTAAACAAAATGAAGTTGATCTTCTATTAAACAATCTTACAAGAACCTTGCATTTAGATGGTATCTCGTTATTAGAAAAAAGAAGAAATCGAAGACCATTTTAATCTCTAACAAACTGTAAACGGTTCAAAATAATATCTTCGAAAAATATATGTACTTTTTCTAATTTCTTAATAGTAAAACCAACATTTTTTATTTCTTTTTGAAGTTCATCTAGTTTACTTCTGCTTGAACTTATAAAGTAAACGCAATGAGGTTTATCCAAATTTAAATACTCCCCCACAGTTCTAATGAAATCTAATGTTATTTCAATTCCTCTAAGTCCTCCTTCCCAACTATGATCAATACTCTTTTTTTGTAGATTTGGTGATGATGGTAAATAGGGAGGATTGAAAACTATGATATTAAACTTGGATTTTATAGTTTTTGGAAAAGACTTGAATAGATCTGATTGTAAATAGATAATTTTATCATCAATTTTATTGAGTTTTTCATTGTTTTTTGCACATTTAATTGCTTCTTCAAGAATATCAGAAGCAAAAATTCTTGGATTGAATTTTGGATTGTAGGAATTAATAAGTTGAAAAAAAATGGCTATAATACCCGTACCAGTACCCATATCCAAAATATACTCAATTTCTTCTAAGGGGATTCCATCAAAGTAATTATTATCAATTTTCCTCTTAAAATAGTCAATCAATAAATATGAATCATCTGAGGGGTAGTAAACAGTATCAAAATCACATTCGATTAATGGATCGGGCAAGGAATTAATTTTCATCAAACCTCACAAACAGGAAGAAAGAACCTTACTTAGTTCAATAAATTCATCAATTTCATGATTAAACAATTTTTTGTCTTCAAAGTCATTTTCCCGTAAAATTTTGAGAATATTTTCCTTAGAATAAGAAAGGTTATTAGCCTTGAAATAAAGATATAAAGCATTTACAATGTTTTTATTTTTATATGCCATGATCCCAGCAATTAGATCTAAGTAAAAATCCCTTGATCCTTTCTCATGCAGAATCGGATCTATTTTTTCTTTTGGGATGATTTTAATGAGAGCAAGGTCAATTTTTGGGATGGGATAAAAGCTGCTTCTTGGAATTTTATAGTTTGAAATTGGTTTCATGAAACTATTTATCCCAATACTAATTCTTGAAAAATTTTTATAATTATTGATATAAAAAATTCGTGTAGCAATATTTTGTTCAACTGTTAATATTCCATGAGGAGGATTTTTATTAAAAAACACTTTTTCTAAAATTGGTCCAGTTATCTTGTAAGGGATATTAGATATAACTTTATTATGAAATGGGATTTCAATTTCTAAGATATCACCATTTATGATTTCAATATTGTCACATATTGAAAACTTTTCTAGGAGATACTTACTAAGTTTAGGATCAATTTCAATTGCTACTACTTTCTTCACTTTTTCTATTAGAAATTCTGTGAGTCCACCTAAGCCTGGTCCAATTTCTAAGATAATATCATTCTCTGAGATATCTGAAATACTAATTATTTTATTTACTATATTTACATCGGTTATAAAATTTTGACCAAGATGTTTTTTAGGCTTTAAATCCAATTTATTAAGGATTAGTTGTACGTCTCTAAAATCCATTTTATTTATTCATACTTTTGAGTTTTACTAAAAAGGTAATACTTGGCATCCCTTTGGAGTTCTTTAATAATTCTTTGAGCAATAAGTTTAGTTGGACTTGATATACTTGTTCTATCAGAAATGTCTTGAAAAGTTACAAATTTTTGGCGATCTCTTGCCTCAAGCAATTCCCACATGTGTTTTTGACCTATTCCAGGCAATAATTTTAAGGCGTGCATTCGAGGAGTAATTGAAGTAGAGTTATTAAAAAAATTGATGAATTCTTCTTCATATTTTAAAACCTCCTTTTCCAGAATGGGTTGAATTAAGGCTTTTGAAGTACTAGTTAAATCATTATAATCAATTTTTTTTATGACATCTCCTAATTTTTCTTCATCCAAAAATTCCTCATAAGTTTTCTGCTCTTGGACTTGAATATCAGAGCTTCTGTTCACTTTTACCTCATATAGAACAAAATCTGGAAAGGTTAGAACTTGTGCTAACGGAGTTTTTGACCAACTGGGCCTATCTTCTTCAGGATGCCCATGTAAAAGAAGATCTAAGATTACAATTTCCCGAAATTTTTTTATAAATTGCTTTTTCTTTCTGGGACCACTTTGATACCCTCTTCTGCGAGGAGGACCTCTGTATCGATCTCTTCTTTCCATTATTACCAGTAATTTTAATATTTATTTTTCCGTTAGCCATTTCAAAAATTTAATTTTTATAACCCTCTTAATAAATGGGAGTAGTATATTCATTAGAATTTAAAACAACATAAATTTATAAATTCTTCGATCTAATCTAGGATGATTTTATATCTTCGATTTCTTCAATAATTATTTCTAATTGCTCATCATTAAATGTTTTACCTGCGAATGATTTCTCTAAGATTATACGAAGTTCAGGAACCGTTTGTGGATCAATATTTACAATATTAATAGCATAGATTTCTTCAATATCATATTTCTCAGTAAGGAACTCGATTATTTTCTTAGCTTTTTTCACATCTGTTTTCGCAAATCTATTAACATAATTATATGTAATTTCTTGGAAATGGGACATTCCTTCTTCAGAATCAATCTCTTCCATTTTCTCCTTTACATAATCCATGATTTCCTTCACTTCAGGGATTGAAACTGTTCTTTCTTCCTTTTTTCGTCCAGACATAGTCATTCCTATATTGATTTCTACTTTATTTTACAGAAACAGGATTTAATCTTAAATGCTCTTTCCCAATTATTAGAGTTTTTGTTGATTTTCCTAATTTTACCTCTACTAAATAACATCGACCTCTTTGACCGATAACAGTGCCTGTACGCCCGTGAAATCTGCGATTAGGCATTCCACGTTTGTGCTGTGAAGGATCAGTTATTATATCTACTTTATCGTTAATATTATAATCAATTAAATATTTCTCGACAGATCCTAAACCTCTATCGCGAACCTTTTTTCTGTGTTTTTCCCTTGTTTTTTTCCGGTATCCTCTGTGCTTAACCAAGTTAATCAGCTCATGTTTTTAATTAGTAATGTGAATATCAATCAATTTATTTAGTAGAATTATGAATAATTCCTTATTTATTTTTTGATTTTTAATAAACGTATGATTACTATAAAGCTTAAATTGAGATTTCTAATACATCTAACTCTTTACAAACTAAAGGGAAATTAAAAACTTCTGAAAAAGAGGGAGATGTTCTCCCATTGTCACCACTAATTAATTCTTTTATATAGGTTCCTC
Organism: Promethearchaeota archaeon; assembly: GCA_048941385.1. Classification (GTDB taxonomy): domain Archaea; phylum Asgardarchaeota; class Lokiarchaeia; order Sigyniarchaeales; family SOKP01; genus Loki-b32. The sequence goes on along the minus strand of JBHLNR010000078.1, from coordinate 10,407 downwards.
CCTGTGTTTGGATTGTAAATTCAAACAGATTAGGCTTTACAAACTTACCATCTATTTTATATACAAATTTACCTCTAATTTTATCAGTACGACGATGAGAAACCCTATTTGGGGTTCTTTGATGTATTTCTTGATTCTCAAAAATAGTTTTCAATTTATTTAATTTAATCTTGAAATCTTCTTTAGATATCTTAATAACAGATTCCACCAAAGATCTATAGATTTTTTTTGTATTTTTTGCTTCTGTTTTAAGTTTAATTACCTCTCTTTTACTGCTATATCTAAGATTTTGAATTTTGACTTTTTTTCTATTTTTCTGATTAGTATTTCTCTCCATCTTCAGTAAATCTAATTTTCGGATTTTAGGATTTCTTAATTCTAAAATAAATGGTCTTCCTTGACCAAGCATTCTCACATCTATGTCTTCTCTTCCTGCACCATGAAATTTAGAATCAGTTGCTTCGGATGCTTTTATAAATTCTGGGTTTATCAACTCTTCTACACTAGTCAAGTATTGCTTTCCAGTAAAATTACAAAGTTGACATCCTCTTCCCATACACATTTTACAAGACCAGTGAGTCTGGGGGATTCCCCTTATGAGTTTATTATATCTACCATAAATAAATAGAGATTTTAGATTGAGTTTAATATTTAGTGAATTATAACCGATAAAATATATTAACAATAATTCAGGATTGATGAATTCAGGAGATTTATTAAGATAATCACTTAAATATTTGCCCACGACGCGATTGAAATGACTTTTGAAAGATTCTGCTTCTAAAAGGGTAAACTCTGTCTTAAATTTATCCTCACGATTTATTATCTGAGAATCTGGGGTAGATCCTATAAGAAAATTACTGAATTCAATTCCTTTAATAAACGCTATTCCTTTTTCTCCAAATTTTTCAATATCTAAAAATATATTATTACAGAGGTAACAAGGAAGGCCATTACTAGTTATTTCAAATTTGATTCCTTCATTTTTTAATACACTTTGAGCAGGTAAGAACCTTGCTTTTTCTGCTAATAACTTTAAATTAACTATTGATGCTTTTTGTTCTTGTATATTGCTTGAAAAGTATTTCTGATGATTTTCCATTGTTAATGAAAGTAGTAATGACTCTCCCCTTTTTTGATTTGTTGTATGTGAAGCTAACAGAGAAAACATCCTTCCTAGACAATGAACACAAATATAATACTTCTGGTAGATTTGTAATATTTTGTCAAAAATCATATACAATAAAATGAAGTAAATTATAGATTTAGAATTTTATTGATTTTACCTGAGTGTTTATTTAAAAAAATTTTAAAAGCAAAATTTATTCTCCTATATAATTTTATTTTACATTACAGATGAGATATAGAACTAAAGCTAACATGCTTTTTTAAAATTTACCAAACACAATCAAATTGGAGTAAGTAATATGTCTAAAAGAACATCCGGTCATGTTAAATGGTTTGACGCTAAAAAGGGGTATGGATTTATTTCAGTTGATGATCAAGAAGACATCTTTGTTCATTTTTCTAATATTCAAATGGATGGATTCCGCAAGTTGGATCAAGGAGATGAAGTAGAATTTGAAATAACAGAGTCGAAGGATGGAAAAGGACCAGAGGCTTTAAACGTGAAAATTGTTTCAAAGGATAGAAGATATTAAGTCTACTGATTTTTAAAATGGTATTTTTTACTTCATCCACATTTTTATTTTAAAGATTTTGAAAATATTTATTAAAGTCTAAAGAAACTAATTTCCTTTTATCTAAATTAATCGTCTTCTTGATCCCAACCGAGATCTCGTAAAACAGAGCCTAATGTTTCTGATTCCTCTTCTAAAACAAATTCAGTATCATATTCTGACGCAGAGGATTCTATTTCAAAATCAGGTGGAGCTAATTCTTCCAAAGACGGTAATTCCTTTGAGGAAGGAATCTCTTCTACAGGAGGAGATACATCATGTACCTTAGCTTTTTTTACATGTGATCTTTGATCAGAAGGAATTTCCTCTTCTATTTCCATTGGAGTGTAATCATCTAAAGCGATTGGAGGAACTTCATCTTCATATACCTTGAATTTTGATGGAGCTTTAATAGATGTGGTCTTAACAGATTGAGGACTTGTACGTACTTTTGTTTCTTTCACATCATGCTCAATACTTAACCCTACAGATTTTGGGATTGAAACTATATTACTCTCTATGTCTGATTCGAGATCTTCAAATGTCTCTCCTTGTGCTTCCCAATCATCTAAAAAGCCTAATAAATCATCTAAGGCTGCTTTATCTTGTTCAACTGAGGGTTTTTTTATAATTGAAGTCTCTTCTTCCATTCTTTGACTCTCAATTTTCTCCATTTCTGATGTTTCAAGAGATAACATCATTTCAGTTTCTTCATCTCCCGAAATTAATTTATTTAGTTTTCTAGCTAATTCTCTCAAATAACCTAAATAAAATCCGATTCGAACGACAGCTCTTAATCCCCCAAATACAATATATTCATCATTAATCGCCATTAGTATACTGTAACCTGAAGAATTGTGTAGAATTATTTCAGTTAAAGCGCCGTGATCAGTCGCTTGATTTAATCTTAACCCTAAATCAATCAAAGCTGTGCTTGAGGCGGAGGTTGCATCTGCATCTAGATCTGATGAATACGCGGTTGCTTCCTTCATCCCTACGCGGGATAAAACTGCCAAATTTTCTAAATCAGTTCTGCTTTCTTCATCTTTTAAAACGTACATTATCTTATGTCGAACATCGTCAGTAATCATTGACATTTATAACTCCTCTATACAAAAAATTTGATTTGAATAAGATTATATGTTGAGATTTAATAATAAATAGCAAGTCTATTTTAATATATTTTTTCCTTATTCTAAGAACTTATCTAGATTCATTTGAGTCGTAGAATTTTGTTCTATCTTTTCAAAAGTATAATCTGATAAATCAGTCATAATACTCTTAATTTCTATAACTATGTCCTCTGGAGTCTGATCGTTTGTGTCTATAGGAAATACATTGGTCTTAGATGATAAGAATTGTTTATAATAAGAGATTATTGTTAACAAATAATCCATATCATCTTCATTCCACTCTCTTCTTATTTTATCAAGTGAACCTCTTTGTATTATTCTCTTTAAAATTGTATCAGGATTAGCTGTTAAATAGATGATGTAATCTTCTTTCCACTTAATAGAATTGTAAGTATCTAAGATTAGGTTAAAATCTTTTTCTTTTAGATTCAGACTCTTAGAATATATTAATACACATAATGGTGTTCTGTCTAAAACTATTATTCGTCCATTATACCTATTATCAAAATTTACGATATTTTGATTTCTTTTAATGAGTTGTTGAAGAAAATGGAGTTCACTTCTAAATCCAATCTGTTTATCTGAAGACCCGAACGGAAATGGTGGTTTTTTTACATATCTTTCGGGAAAAAATTTGAATTTATTATTATCTATTAGATTTTTTTTAAGAAGATTAAAAATGGTTGTTTTGCCCACACCATGCACACCCGCAAGTGATATAACTATATTATCCTTTGAACCCTTATTTCTGTAAAATGTTTTAATCAATCTTTCTATTCCTCTTAAATGATATCTTCCCGTGAAAAAAATGTATGTATATTTACAAAATATTCTAGAGATTATTGATTTTTCTTATTATTAAAATTTTATATTGAGGAGGAAATGAAAGGTTAATACTAAAAAAAGATTAATACAATCAAGAGAACGTTGTAAACAACATTTGTAACGATGGTACTATAAATATTACCACCTGTCACCTCCCAAATTGTTCCTAAAATTATAAATCCCAAGAAATTCAATAGGAAATAGGTTGGATTTGGATAAAGCAATATCATAAAAACTGAATAGATTAATGCAACCAAAAGTATACTATAAATCTCATTATGAAATCTCTGTTTTAATGCATTATGCAAAACTCCCCTATATACAATTTCTAAAGATGCCGCACCTATCGCGATTAATATCACAAGTAAAAAGACCCATACTAAATCGGCATCTCTTATAATCTGGTTTTGTAAGGTAATTTCTGCCTCCATATCAAAAAAGTCTAATCCCACCTCAGCTAAAGTACTTATTAAAGAATTGTAAAGAAGATTAAGCAATAACAAACAAGAAACCCCTATCATACCAATAAATACTCCAATTAAAATCTTTTTAGAGTCTTTTATAAAACCTAGTTTTGTAGGGCTATGCTTTTTAGATAATACATAATAGATTGGGTAGAAGGCTATTAATACTTCGGGGATTTGGCTTATGATGAACATTTGGATTGTTTGTTCAATGGAATCACCACCTGCCTGGAAAACCAAAAGGAAATAGATAAGGAAAAAAGAAATTATGTAAATATATATGCATGTACTGAACACATTTATACCTTCCCTCAAATTCCACTTATCCCTTTTTAAGAAAAATTTTTGCTCAGGTTCTAATTTTTTATTAGTAAATATCAATGCTGGCTTTTTTTGGATTGCAACTTTAGTTGCCTCTGGAATTTTTTCTAAAGTGGAATTACATATTGGACATTGATCTAAAATTGTTGAGGTAATAATTGATCCACACCCTGGGCATTTACGCGATATTTCAGTCGTTTTTACGGAAATAGGTTTAGGAGAAATTCGTGGTTTTTCTTGTCTTTCATTTGGTTTTAATTTCACAATTAATTTGCCACAATTTGGGCAATATGTTTTACTTTCTCCTATATCTCCACCACAATACACACAGTATTGAATTTTTCTCTTGTTATCTTGAGACATTATTTTTCAGATACAATAAAATTCAGTTATTAAATTAACTTCTTAAGATTATATTTGGTTTAATATATAAACTAGGTATTAAATAATTTGTGTTTATTTTTTTAATTTTAATTAATAAACAGATTCAATTGGATTATGTTATGATACAGCATGATAGAAAAATTATTTAAAAAAAGGATAAAAGAAATCCATGATAATTACAATAATAAAAACGTGTTAATATTTGACGATAAAAGTAACTTTTTTGGACAAGAATCATTAGGTCTTGGTAAAATACGTGGAAATGGTGTTTTGTTACTCACAGAGAATGAATTATACTTTGGTATGTGGAAACCTAAAAAGGAAATACTAATTCCTGTTAAATCGATCACTGATGTAACTAACCCAAGATCTCATATGCACAGATCTATTTTGAGACCACTTTTAAAAGTAATATTCAAGAATGAGAACGGTCAATCTGATTCGGCAGCTTGGTTCGTACAGAATTTAGATCAATGGAAAGATATTCTAAAGATATTAATTCCAATTGATAATTAGTATTATTTATTGTCTTTCTTTCTATACTTTTTTATATTCTTTTTCGTGATATTTGATATTTCCATCAATAGTAGACTATGATACAATGATATAGAATCGTAATACCCATCACTTTTATCAGATATACCACTATAGACCAACGCCATTTGAGCATTAAGAGCTGCTCTTGTGAGTAATTCAATTCCCTTATAAATAAGATTTGGGCTCCACGTACCGTTTTGTGGATTAGCCCACCATGTAGGACAGGAATAGATTCCGCGATTATAAAAATATCTAGCGGTGTTATAATAGTTTTCAACTTCCCAATCCTTTTTTATATCTAAACTGTCAGCTAAATTCATTAAATTATTAAGACTTTTCATGAGTTTCCAATAATACTTATGGACATTATTATCAGGATGGTTCCATAATGGATAAGGAATTCCTGCTTGAATATCTTCATATGTTGTGCTCCAGCTTGATTCAATTGGAACAACTTTTTTATTACTTAATGGAAAGTGTTGATCTAATTCTGAAATAAAAACTATTCTAATTTTTTCTTCATTAGTAATCAGATCTAAGACTTTTTTTAAGAATGTTTTTTCATAATTTTTAATATGATGCCCGAATGTCTCGCCATCCATTCCAGTAACTATATAACAATTGATTTCTTTATTTGATTTTGGTTCTATATCTCTATCTGGCTGAAAAATTTCCTTAATTTCCTTTACAAATCTTTTTGCTGAAATATCTTTAAATGAGATTTTATTACTTAATATGTCATCCCTGAAAAAAAGTTGTAGACCATTCGGAGAGGTATAAATCTTATCATAAGCCCAATCTTCAGGACAAGCAATACCGCTCATAATTACCCATTTGTATCCTAATTGACGAATATATTTCGCAACACTTCCAGATATGGCCATTTCCGGAGGAAAAAAACCTTTTCTTTCCCATCGACCAAATTCCCTTTTATTTAATTCTTCATTCATCTGAATTTGGTATTGGGCTTCTTTTTTAGGGATTAAAGGGAGGATGGGATGATATTTTGCTGTTCCTACAATCTCAATTTTATTCTCAGAGACTAAATTTTTTATTAAGTCCATGGTATCCGATAAACCAAATTCATATAATAACTCAATAAGTATACCATTGATGTTTAAACAAAATTTAACATCATCATATTTCTCAAATAAACTAAATAAAGGTTTATAACATTCTTTATCAATGGATCTTAAAACATTAAGATCTTGTGTAGCTGGTTGGTAAATGTGCAGTAGAGGCGCCCAGTAAGTCGTCATTTTTCTTGCCTTATTATTATTTTACGGTATATTAATTCAATAAAGAATGAATTTTTAAAACTATGTACTATTAGTTATCATTATCTAAATTGTTTTTGAGTGATAACCGTGAATGAAATAAAATTTGGTCATCAAATATATTATCTACACTCTTACGATTTTTTCCGTAAAAAAGCTATAGCCGCAGGTAAAGAAAATTGGGATTCTATTTGGCTTCCTGATCACTTATCTGGTATGGGTGGTACCTTAGTTGACGATTTTTTAAGTCCATGGGCATTATTTGGAGCAATGGCAGAATTAATTAAAGAAAAATCTTTTGGAACAGCCGTTACAGATCCTCACAGAATACATCCAGCAGTCCTAGCGCAATTATGTACCTCAATAAATCATCTTACAAACGGAAATCTTATTTTAGGAATAGGGGCTGGAGAAGGAATGAATTTAAAGGCTTATGGTATACCTTCAGATCATGCACTTTCCAAAATGAGGGAATCTATTAACTATATGAGATTATTTTGGGATAAAGGAAGGAAAGTTACATATGAAGGGCAACACTACTTTGCGAGAAATGCAAATCTAGTCCCTCAGCCAGTTTCAAATATACCAATCTGGATTGGTGCAAACAGTCCTAAAACATTAAAATTAACAGGAGAGATAGCAGATGGATGGATACCTAGTGGGATCGATAAAATTACATATAAAAGGAAGAAAGAAGAAATTGTTAAAGTAATGAATGAAAAAGGAAGAGATTTAGAAAAATTCTCATTTGGTGTCTTTCAATTTCTATTTATAAATGATGATGAGAACTTAATTAATCAGAGAATAAGAGCGAATAAGATTGGATTACTCACAAATCCTCGGAGAATCAAAGATTTAGGATATTGGAAAGAGGTATATGAGGAATTTTATCTAAATGTGACTGGTCATAAAAGTGAAGACATAAACATCTTAAAAATTGATAGAAGTGACGTTTTGAATTTTAATCTCGAAAAATTAGAACCCATTATTGAGGATATTCCAGATGATCTAATTTATGACAGTTTAATGATCGGAACAAAAGAAGAAATTATTAAAAAAATTAGATCCTATATCGAAGCTGGTGCGAATCATTTTGTATTCTCCTCCACAAATGGCGCTTCAAAGAAAAATGCTCCCTTTACTTATTGGGAGGCATCAAGAATAGTTAGTGAAGAAATAATTCCACTATTTAAAGAGGAAAATGTTTAGGATAAATATGGTTTTAAAACCTTTCATTTTTCAATTATGGTTTCTTTAATGGGGGTACCAAAATGTGTTGCTCCTGGTCCTAGATGGACCAAAATTTCATCACCAACCTTGATATCAACTACAGAAATAGCAGTACCATCAGTTTGTACTAAACGTATAGTTTCAGCATTCTGGCAGATACAACTAAGAGGAATTTTTTTGTTTGCTAAGAATGCTTCTAATTCAAATCTTAGCATTGGACGAGTTTCAATTTTTACTCTTCCTACTGATACAATTCTTGCTTCACCTTTATCGTTCACAATTAAAACTTTATCTCCTCCTTTTAATTCACTGAGATATTTTGTACGATATAGTTTTTTAGGATCATTATCAGGTACTAAAACATAAGCTGATACATCACCCGCATTTACTCTAAATGGTCTTGATGCTACAAATTGAGTCTCAAAAGTTTCAGAATGTATTAAACTAAATCCTGCTGCTGTTGATCCAACCAAAAGACCTTCTCCTATTTTAAGAAGCGATGTTGTATCTACACATACTCTTTCAGCTTCAGATATATTCTCAATATGAATCACTCTAGCTTTAGTAAGCTCAATAAAAAATGAAGCAGATATTAGATTCTTAAGTTCAATAATATCATTAGCACTTTTTGGTGTAAAAAGAATCCCATCTACACCAATTTCTAGTGTTTTCATCATAAGTTCAGTTTCCTTGGCAGTAGTAACTTCTGCAATTAATTCTGTGTCGTTGTTATGCATTTCTGCTATTAAATTTTCAAATGGGATTATCTTCCAGTCTTGTGCTTTTACTATGATAAAATCAACTTGATTACTCTTTGATAAGTCGACAATCTCCTGTTCATCACCTTTAGAGTTTAATTCCTTATAAAAGCCAATGCCCAATTTTGAAATCTTTTGATCCCTAACCATTTCATCTAATTTTTCTTTACTGTCTGTAATGAAATGGTGTGAAGGTATGTCAAGATCCTTGGAATATAGTTCAAGTCGTTCAATTTTTGCAAACTCTGGATATGTCTGATTTGAAATTAGAAAATTCAGAAAATCCTTATTAAAAGCTTCTTGAACTAACTCTTTAAAATTAGCTTGTTTTTTCTGGAAATTTAAGATGATTTTTTTCATGAGAATAAAATCTTAGCCTTTGGTCTATGAAAGTTTTTTTATAGAAATTATTTTATTATTAAGTAATAGTATATTATTAAATTTTTAAGTTAGTAGTTCATATTATTCATAATATAGATAAATATAATAATTACTACTAAATAGAGTAGAAATAAAATGGGCTTGAAAAAGAAGCTATTTCCGCGAAAGGGAAAAGAGAAAGATGATTTGGTTTCTAAAGCCAAAGGGCATATACACAGGTTAAATGTAATAAATAGGAATTATAGTAAACGAGCTGAAATAAGTCGTAAAAATGCGAAGATCGCTTTGAAACGTGGTGAAAAAGATAGAGCAAAGAATTATCTTATTCAATACAAATCGTATAATGCTAAAGTTGATAGAACTAACAATATTAGAGCAAAAATAGAACGCCAAATTCAAGCAATTGAAGAAGGTCAGTTAATTTCAGCAACCGGAGATATTTTTAGTGGAATACGAGATGAATTAGAATTTATAGCCACTAAAGCCTCACCTGCTAAAGTTGCAGAAATAGCGGAGGACTCAGAAGCGTATGTCGCAGAGATTGAGGAGGCTGCTGATATTCTAGCTGGTGATCCCGAAATTGACTTAGCAATTGATGTAACTGAGGAATTGAATCAACTTGAAACCGAAATGTTGCTTGATCAAGGAGGAGCTATGCCAGAAATCCCCTCGGATGACCTACAATACATTCCAGAATATGGAGATGAATTTGAAGAAGAAGTAGAAGGCAGGTCCAAAGAAAAGCTTCAGGATGAAATTGAAAAATTACGTAAGGAGCTTCAAAGTTAAATTTTTCTAATTATATTTCTCTACTTTCCTCAAAGCTTGAACCATATTCTTTATTTTTCTTATTGCTATTTCATAAGCGAAGTTTTCATCTTTAAATGCTCCTTTTAATGCTTCGAAACCGCAGTCAGGTTTAATAATTAAATTTTCTTTACCATATTGTTTAAATACACTACGAATATAATATACAAGTGAATCAATGCTTTCAACATAATCATCAATTTTTGTTCCACTTATTGGCTGAAATTTCGACTTTACTGTACCAATAGCTAAAAATTTATTAGTCTCTGTGAAGTGTTTCTTTTGAAAAATATTAAAATTGTCCTCATTAGTTCTAAATTCATGGTCTAATATATTCACGTCCGTTTGAAGAAGTAAATCCCTGCATTTTGGGCTTATTCGACCACAGACATGAATTGACGATAAGGATTTGATTTCAGATATAGTTTTATTCAGTATATCTAAAATAAAGTCCTCAGAATGAAAAATTGTCTTTCTACCCACCAAAAAACCGAGTATGGGCTCATCCATTGAAATTATATTTATCCCCATTTCATTATAGGCTTTTCCAATCTGTTTCATTATTTCAGCAAATTTTTCTACTATCCAATCCACCATTATTCCTCTAGGTT
>JBHLNR010000077.1:0-15568 GCA_048941385.1 Promethearchaeota archaeon | reverse complement strand
ACCTTTCATGAATTAGAGTACTGGATGGAATCATCTTCAACAACTGGAGATCCTAGCATTATTGGAAGACTGGATAAAGATATTGAAGTATTAAAATCTAATTATAATAATGTTTTTAATTCTTTTTCTGTGAAAGACCAAGTAAACAATCTAATACTATTCGCACCGAAAATGAATATTATTAATAAAATAAGGCATAATTTCTATGAAAAAAATGCATACCTTTTATACAAGAGCATTGTTGATATATGGGAAGATAAACATATTAGTTATTTATTACAATTCTTTTTGGGAAAAACAATAAAGAAAATTCTGACCACCTTAAAATTACGAGCAGTTATTGGGATTAACGGCAAACTTTTAAAATCTGAACTTGCTCGTGTTGAAAAAGACAAAATTCCAACTATCATGGCAAATTCACCAATTTGGATGCATAAAATATTAAAAGATTATTATAAAAAAGAGAAAAAAACATTCGATATGAGTGATAATTTGCATATTATAACGGGAGGTGGTGGTTGGGATGGAGTTAAAGGTCGAGTTAAATTAGACTATGCGATTGAGAAACCAGATTTCATTGAACAAATGTGTAGTATGTTCAATATTACTAGTGAGAAATTCTGTGACAATTTTGCTGCAACTGAGAGTCCAATGGCATGTGGAGGGCATTGGTCGAATAAGTATAATGATTTTTTACACCATGTAAATACTTTTCAAGGTAGAATAGTAGTTCGTGATATCAATACATTAGAACCAATAAAAAAGACAGGAGAAACTGGAATTCTGGAACTCATTACTCCATATGGTGTAGAGAGCTATGCTGGAGTAGCTGTATTATTAGATGATTTGGTTCAGATTGTGAATTGGGAAAGATGTCCTGAATGCAACCGAGAAGGAACAGTCTTTCGAGTAATTGGTCGTTTAACGCCGTCCGTGGGAAAAGGGTGTAGTTCTTTATTCAGTGTAGATCCAGTTAAAATGTAAAAGCAAATACTAAAAATTACATCATTAAATTTTATGAATGGAGACTTAAGGAAAATTTGCGAGTTTTAATCTTAGGAGCCGGGTTGACAGGCTGTACTTTAGCAAGATTATTGAAAAATAATGGTTACGAGGTTTCAATTAAAGAAAAGTTAAGTCATATTGGAGGATTGTGTTATACAAAAAAAAGTCCTAATGGTATATTATATGAACCCTGTGGCGGACATGCTTTTCATACTAAGGATAATCGAGTTAAACGTTTTGTGCTTAATTTTTCAGAATTTAATAATTATAAACATACTAAAGGGATTTGTATTAACGGAGTCTTAAGACATTTTCCCCTCAGCAAAGAAACTATTACGAATATGGAAAACAGTAAACAAATTCTCAAAGAATTAGAAAAACTCCCTAAAATTCCTGATTTAACTAATTTTGAAACTTATGCTATATCGAGATTTGGAAATACATTATATAAATTATTTATTTATAATTATTCCAAGAAAATGTGGGGCATAGAGCCTCGTGAATTAGCGACTGTGTATATAAAAAACCGTATTGATCTCAAAGAGTCTAATACTCAAATATTTGAAGATGATTTTCAAGGACTCCCTGTTAATGGTTATACCAAATTTTTTAAAAATATGATATATGACATCCCCTTAGAATTAAATACATCTGATTTTGATGAGTCTTTATATGATCTCATTCTTTTCTCCGGTCGAATAGATGAATTGTTTAATTTTAAATTTGGAAAACTACAATTTAGATCTCTTAAATATGATTATAAGGAGAATGATAATTGGGAAAATGACAACTATGGTTCAATTAATCTTCCACAACATCATAAATATATCCGCAAGGTAAATTTTAAAGTTATGTATCAGCAGAAAACAAAAAATTCTTGGATTCAATTTCAAGAGCCTATTTCATTTAATAAGATTGGCCAACCGTTATACCCCATTTATACTAATCAAAATATTAAATTATTTGATAGATACCTTATTGAAGCCTGTAAATCTAATAAAATTATACCGGTTGGACGTCTGGGCTTATATAAATATTTGGAAATGGGACAAGCTCTTTCTTTAGCGATGGATATGATTCCCTTAATTAATAAATGGAAAACAATAATTCCTAAAGAAAGATATTTTGAATTTAAACGCTTATTAAATAACCCATAAAACTATATTAACGATTTAGATATTAACCAAACAGATTTCAAAATTTTGCCAAATTGTAATAAATATCTTTGTTTGAGCGATAGTCTCCAATTCGCCTGATACTGCGACGAGCATTCAGAGTTCTTCCACTTGTAAATACTGAAACAAAATTTAGTGTCTTAATTTTCCCTCTTTTTATTTTTCTCTTTAGATATATTAGAGAATCAGAGAACACTTTGTCTATCCCCGTTAGATTATGTGGTAATTGTTTAAATCCCCCAACTTTAAGAAATATATCCCTTCTAACATTAATATTACATCCGATTAGTTCAGGAAAGCCTAACATTGATTTAAAAAAATAATATATATGCATCCCACAGTTGAGAAAAAAATATGACGTTATATTATAACTTTGGGATCCTAAATTAAATGATATGGCTTTTCCATTATAGTATTTCACTCTGGCACTACAAGCAAAAAGCTCATTATGCCCTTCGAAGACTTTATAAACTTTCTGCAAGAAATATGGTTCTATTAATGTATCGGCATCCAAAAAAACCAATAAATCACCACTCGTTTCAGGTATAGCATAGTTTAATTGATTTGCTTTTCCTTTTTTGGGTGAAACGTATGTTACCGCATAATTTTTAGCGATAGACACCGTTTTATCTGAACTTTGGCCGTCAACAACAATAATTTCATATGGGACACTACATCTTTGTTTTTTAACTGAAATTAAGGTTTCTTCTATATGGGCTTCTTCATTGTATGTAGGAATAACTACAGATATTTTACACTTATTCTTCATAATGTTTTTGTCAATGGAAAATTTATTTATTTGGAGAAGACGATTTCTTATTATTCTATAAAAGATTTAAATATTTTAAAAAATTAATTGATTCGGAAATAAGACAATGTCTAAAGTCTCCAGCAAGGCAAGATTTTTCACTCCAGGCTTTATATTTTCGTTTCTATTTTTAGTTTTAAGTGCAATAATAATAGTATTATTAATAATAAATCGTATATTTTTTCCAATTCCCTGGATTGACTCATTATATGAAATCTTAAGGCCTTTCTTATTATTTATCTTCTTTGATTATAGCCTGTATGTTTATAGTATAATATTCATCTGTTATACCCTTTTACTTGTTTTATATGTACTTGGATATAATATTGCTAAAGTTAAGCATATGACGGGTTCAATTGTATACATCCTTAGTTTATTAGGATTTGTCTTTATAACTTTCATAGCAAGTTATTATGCATATTTTAGCATCCTATTCAATCAAAACATAACGCTTATTACTAGGTTGATGTTACTTTTACTTCTTCTGCCAGTGAATTTTGCTCTCAGCTTATTCCTATTTTTAGTTAATATTGATTTCTTTGTTTTTTTTAAAGATCTCATTAAAGCAAGAAAAATATGGAAACACAAAAGACCCAATTTTGAAATAGAAGAGAAGGGCAATATTACGAATATAAAAATAGACACTGATGAACATATTTTTACACCTGTTCCAATGCTAATTATTGCACAATATCTTCAATCTAAAGGGTATTCAGTATCATGGTTTGTAAGAGGAGCCTTTAATCATTTAATTTCATTAATAATTACATATTTGACTGGATGGCCTCGAGCAAGAAACTTATTATTTCGATTCACAGGGATGAGAATTGGAAAAAATTGTCATATCTCCCAAAAAGCAATTCCAGATCCTCTTTTACCGGAGTTAATTGAATTTAAAGATGGGAGTGGATGTGGCATAGGAGTAAAATTACTAACTCATAATGCTATGAATATACAACATGGTGCATTCAGTTTTGGACCAATAATAATAGGTGAAAATGCTAGAATAGGAGCATATTCAGTTATAATGCCTGGTGTTATAATAGGTGAAGGATCAATTGTTGGAGCGAATTCGTTAGTAACTGAGGATATTCCTTCATTTACAATCGCTTTTGGTTCTCCAGCTAAAGTTATACGTGAATTAACTGAAGAAGAAAAAGGGTTGGTAACAAAGAAATATTTAGGGGAATTATAAAATCGCCAGATAATATTTATACATAACAATCTTTAATAATACATTTAACAAAAAAAAAAATGAGTAAATACCTGTAAAATTGAAGTAAGAATGTCGGAAGATAAATCTGAGCCCTGGAAAAATACACTAATTATTCTTGCCATGTTTATTGTGGTAATAGTTTTCACAGCTGAAGTAGATTGGGCAGCAGAAAATTATTCTGTAGGGATTATAATACGACATTTATGGCTTATCGGTCTTTTGTGTTTAGGTTTAATATTTCCTCTAGGATTAATGTATCTAGCAGGTAATAAAGAAAGAGAAAGAGCTCAATCTGACAAGAAATGGTTAAAATTAGCAGTAATTTTATTTCTAATTGCTAACGGAATACCAATAATATTCTATGCTATTCTTGGGATTTCTCCTGGTTTCTTCTTATACCTACAATTGATTTTGTTTGGATTAATTCCTGCTTTTTTTCTTCAACCCAAAAAGATAAATCAGCGGATTTTAATTTTAATCATCTTTTTCTCAGTGATAATAATCCCTATTGGGATTCTTGTGAATTTTACTATTGATGATATTTGGTATCAAGAGATGACAATTGGTACAGCAGATAAAACACTATATTATTTATCTTTTTGGGGATTGTTGATGACATTTTTTTATCTTCTTGTTGCCATTGGGTGGAAATTAGGCGGAGGAACTAAAAGACAAAGTTGGAATATATTTATTGCAGGGACACTTTTACAATATAGCACTCTTGAAGACTTTTTATATTTTATTTTAAATGGACAAAACCTTCCAGGAGAGTGGCCTTGGATGAGCAATTTCGTTATAAATTTAAAAGCACTTTTTGGGCGTGTTCCAACTGACTTGGATCTTCTCATTTTTTGTGTGATTATTTGTCTAATCGCGATTTTTATTCTGTTCGATGGATATGGCTATATATGGAACAAAATTAAGGATAGAACTTAAATTCTTATTACTTCTGTTAATCAAAAATTTATAATAAATAATTTTTTTGGATTAATCCGATTTGTATTAGAATTAAATGAATGTTATTGCAATTATAATTAAAATTGCATTAATCATAAATCCTAAAATTCCCAAAATGTTTCCTGCTTTTAGAATTGAACTATATGCTTCTTGATTTTTAGCATGTATATAACTTATTCTATTAAAAATTGCAAAGATTAAACCTATAGCATGTGCGATAGTTAATCCCATAAAAACTCTGCTAGATGGAATATAATAGTATAAATTGTCTAAAACTAAACTAGAGCCAATATTAAATGACATTACACCAATGGCTAAACAAACTATCCCAAATCCTAAGCATCGTTTTGAATAAGGATTATGACTCTCTTTTTTAATTTGAGAATATTCTATATTCCGATATTGCGGGGGAGGAGTAGATAACGGTTTATAAGGATCCCTTATAGGACTCAACTGGGAACTATTAGAACTCCTTCTAATCTCGCTTCCACAAATTTGACAAAATCTCTGATTTTCTATTTCAAGTTCCGTTCCACAATTTTTACAATACATAATAATTATCAATGAAATTTTAATTGGAATAAACAAATTATATTAATCTCTTTAAATTAACTATAATTTAAATAATTCTATGCAATACCCTCTTAAATCTTAATTTAACTAATAGAAAGCTTCCTTTAAAATTCCTGGTAATCAAGTTGAAAAGTTATGATGTAATTTTTATTCACCCTCCTAGAATAATCAATCCTGAACACTTTAAAAAAGCAAAAACTGTTCGAACATCATACATTTTTATCCCAATGGGTGTATTTGCAATTGCAGATTTCCTTGAAAGAGAGGGATTTGGAGTAAAAATAATAAATTATCCTTTAGAACGATATTTAAATCCTAGTTGGTCATTAAAAGATTACATTAGAACTATTGATTTTAAAATATGTGGTATAGATTTGCATTGGATACATAATGCACACGGAGCCATTGAGATTGCTCGAATAGTAAAGGAAATAAAACCTAATGTAAAAATAATACTAGGAGGATTTAGTGCTTCATATTTCCATACTCAGATTTTACGATATTATCGATCAATTGATGGAATCATTAGAGGAGAGGGTGAGATACCTTTTTTAATATATGTTCAAAGCATTAGCAAGAATCAACCTTTGGACTCTATTCCTAATTTTACCTATCGGAACTCATCCAACCATATAATAACTAATCCTCTTTCATACACAGCGAAAACATTAGATAATTTAAATTTTACAAATTTTTCTCTACTACAAAATGCTCAACAATATATTGAAGATAGTAACAAAATTATGGGAATCTCTATTAATCTACCAATAGGAAGGGGTTGCCCATTTAACTGTCCCTTTTGTGGAGGAGGTCAAAGAGCCTTACAACGCTTAACAGGTCGAGATGAGGTTATTCTTAGGAGTCCTGAAAAAGTAGTTGAAGATATTATATATGTTAAAGACACTTATAATGTGCAAAGTTTATTTTTTGGACATGGGGCTTATCCGGCTAATCTCAAATACTGGAAAACATTATTTAATTTGATCCAAAAAGAAAATGTGGATATTGGTGGAGATTTAGAGATATGGCGTTTATCTTTCCCCAAAGAGATGTGGAAAATCCTTTCTAAGGCACTTTCTCGTAAATATTCCTCAGTAGCTATTTCTCCTCGAACAATATCCTCTAATGTTCATCAAAAAATAGCTAAAAATTGTGATCCAACATTTCAGTTTCCAAAAAATCAGATTAGTGATCTAATTAAAAATGCGAATTTATTTCAAAGAACTTTAAGAATTTGGTTGACGGTTGGTTTACCATTCCAAACTAGACTTGATGTGTTAAAAGATTTTAGTTTTGCACTGAAATGTATGCTAAAATTTGGTAGAACCAAATTAAAACCAATTGTCATTATGATTGAACCGTATCATATTTTTCCAGGTTCTCCCGCATATGAATCTCCCGAAAAGTTTGAAATAAATCTGAAATATAATTCATTTCCTCAGCTTGAAAGATTTTTTAAACAAACTAAAATGTCATTTTTTTATAATGCTATAAATTATGAAACAAATAATTTTTCCAGTTCATCTATTCGTACATTGAATACACTATTGTTTTTAGGAGCAATACCCACCTTATTAACCTCAGGTTCTAAATTCTCTTAAATTATAGAATATAATTGAGTGATCGATAAAATTCTTGCAAGACTTAATAGATCCAATTAATTAAAGAGGAACAACTTTTTCCCTGGGCATTTTTCAATCTCCCTATTATACGAAAGGTAGCTCCCTCATACCCGCATTCTGGGCACTTGTTTTTTGAGATTAAATCTATAATATCATCAACTAAAACCGCTTGATTTATGGTACCGTTAACACCATAAGGAGTTAGAACTTCCAAGAGTCCCTCTTCTCCAACATTAACGGGTTCCAAATTTTCAAGGTCTCTGGCAATTATTCGAGAAGTATCAGGACAGTGTAGTAGAAAATCTTGATATTTCTCAGACCAATGTCCCCCAAAGAGAGTCGGTCCCTCTGTAAATGCATAAATATCAGCAAAATCTTTTGGTTTAATATTAAAAACTTTCTCATAATTTGCAATAAATCTGGTTTTATTTACTTGACCCATCTTCGCCTCACCTTTAACTCCATCCCATCCACCACCACCACAGTTAACTGTAGCTTTTCCATCAAGATCAAAAAATACATCTTCTTTTAACAATCTATTCTCAATCATGTTATTCATTAGTAGTGGACTTCCACCAAAAATAATTTTACTCACTTCTGTGCCTTTCCAATGACCCTTTTTTAAAATTTTCTCAACCATCTTTAGCATTTTACTAACGTCTAAAATAAAACCCCCCCTTATTGAAAATGTTGAAATTATTGCCCATATTGTTTTTAAAAGTTTGAATTTTACCATATATTCTTCATGTCCATAATATTCCCAGGGTTTGTTCATGCAAGCTGTGAAATAGCGAGTTCTATCGACATATTCAAATCCTTTTGCATTCCGTTTAGCCATAAATGCCATAAATAAGCGATCTGGTGAGAAATTAAATACTAAACATCGTTTCGAGTCAAATTTTAGATCCTTCCAACCAAAGAATTCAGTGAAGACTTTAATTGAATTATATTGTAATTGATCAAAATCTTCTAATGTTCGAGGAACAATTGATGGATCCCCTGTAGTAGAAGATGAACACGAAAAAAGAACAATTTTTTTAAGAGGAACCTTGAGTAAATGAAGAGCTCTGTTTGCTGATTTTTTATAAGTTTCTGTAGGAATGAAAGGAATGTTTTCTAAATCCTCAATTGTTAAATCATTAGGGACTGTAAATTCGAAATTTCTACATAGATTTTCCTTATAATAATTACAATTATTATAAGAGAGGTTTACTTGTTCTAATAAATCTTGACAAAATTTATCATCAGAGTAATCCCGTGCAACAAAGTCAAAATATTTTGTTTTTAATTCTTCAGGTAGGTGATCTTTTAATTTTGGCACGATAACCATGTAAGTTTTTTCCAAGAATTAATAAAAGAATAAAATAATAAAAAGTTAATTTCCAGATAAAGCTTTAATTTCTTCTTCTTGCTTTTCAAGAATCATAGGTGTTTTTTCCCAACTAATCTCTTTTGGAAGTCGGAACTGTCGTAAAAACATATAAAGATGGATGAATCCACTGATGAGAAAGAAAAACAAAATGCTATAATGACTATCACCATATTTTCGCGCAGCATTGAATAAAAATCCAAATTGAAAGAATAAACAGGAGAGTGTCCATGTTAATAGATAGAACTCTCCCATTAGAAACTGTAATATAGCAAATACTATTACAATAGGAGTCCACGTATCTAAATTTCCCATGAGCATCATCGTCATATTTCTTGAGATTATGATTGACTTTGCGTTCTTTTCTTCGCTTTCCATAGACATTAACTGTGGCATATCAAAGATATATCCCGCAAGCCATCGTGTTCGTTGTTTTACTAGAATTTCCCATTTAGTGGGCACGTATTCATAGACTTTTGCTCGTGGCGAGAAAAATATGTCAATCCCATCTAAATTTAGTAGTACTGAAAGATAAAGATCCTCTGTCATTGAATCCTCGTTAAAACCTCCATATTTTTGAAGTTGTTCTGTAGACACGGCAAAATTTCTTCCAAATGCGTAAGCTGATGCACCCAATCGATTTTTAGTCTCGAATATAAGACCTCCACCAGAAATAATTGCATAATCAAGAAAAATCCCTCTCGTTAGTTTATTGGTCTTCCAATTTTCTACTAAAACAGGGCCAATAACTGCCTTAATCTTATCATCTTGAAATGGAGCAATTAAATTTCTCAGAGTATTTGGTTCTAAAATACATCCAGAATCATAGAGTACAACAATCTCATTCTTTACATGTCTTAATCCATAATTCAAGGCGGGAGGCTTTCCCATTTTGGATAGATTCTCTGATAAAACCTCTATATCAATTGTTTTATTTTCTCTAGCAAAATTTATTGAAAATTCAGTAGTATCGTCTGTTGATCCACTTGTGATAATTATTATTTGGATATTCTCTTTCGGATAATTTGATTTAACAATAGAATTTAGCGTTCTTTCTAACAATATTTTTTCATTTTTACATGCTATTAATATACTTACCTTCGCATTATAATCATTTTTAGCTCTATATCCCCTCCCAAAAGATGCTAAGAAATGTATCCCATAATAAATAGCAAAACCTAATAACATCATTAAACCGAAAAGGGGAAAGATAAACCACCAATAAGTTAAAGGATCTAAAATAAATCGATTAATAGCTCTTTTTACCCCTGATGAAAAAATCGGTGGAAGATACATATGTAAGAGAACAAAATATGCTACACATACAGATCCATACAATAGAAGTTTTGATAATTTCATTCTTTATTATCTCATATCTACTTTTCATTATCCATTTTCTTTAGGTTTTTCCAAATATATATTCCAAATCCTATGATGGAATAAATCATAATACTCAACAAACTGATTTGAAAGATGAACATACACCATGTAATTACTCCCGTATGCGAAGCTTCCCAGATTGAAGCAGCGTCGGGATTAATTAAATTTGTAATCAGTACAGTAAGACTAGAAATCCCATAAATCGTAAAAAATGTGGTAATCACTAGTATTCGTGTTATTCTTTCCCCAACAAATGGCTTTGTTTCATGCAAACCTAAACCTTCATGCCTTGCTCTCATATATTCATAGATGAAAATTAAAAATACATTTGTCCAAATCATCCATTTGAAATCATATTCACTACCAGATAAAATTGAAAGACTTGTTGGAATTAAACATACCAACATTACTGTATCACTAACCCGATCTATAACATTGTCAAACCATGCTCCACTTTTAGACTTTATATCGAGTAATCTTGCTATAGCACCATCAATTCCATCGATCAATCCTGTAAATAAAACCAATAACGCGAGTGCAAAAAACCAGGATCCATAGAGTGGTTGTCGAGTAAGAAGATCAAGTGAATGCCCTTCACCCACTACTAACACACCATAAAATATCAAAAATGAGAATAATAAATTCATAATAGATACGTTATTTGGGCTTAAACCCCACCTTATAAAGATTTTTGCTCCTTTATAAGTTAATGGCATATATATTAAACCTGCTGGATCCTTTTTCATTTGAGCAAATTGTTCTTCTAGTTTATGAGCTTGTCCGTGATCTTTCAGCCAATCCTTTATAAATTCATCACAGCTCATGAAATCCTGTTCTGTTCTTCTATTTGACCTTCCAAAAATTAGAACAATTATAAGAAGTATCATTAAGGTTAATGGAAATCCAATTTTAAATATCAAATCTATCATTTTGACTCATGGATCGTTGTTATTACTTAGTTCAATATAATTGAAAATAGATTATAGAAAATATTTAAATTTATTGATATTTGGAGTAAAATATCATTAATCAAATTTCTAAGCATTACAATTTTGAATAATTTTGAGATTATATTATTGAAATCTTTAAATCAAAAGAATTAAATTATTAGTTATCCAATTGGATTTTAAATAATTAGTTAATCTTATAGTGATTAATATGGGAAAACAAATTCAAAAGAGGGCTATACAATTAGGGTTAATAAATCAGCCAGTATATACTTTTTATGCACGACCAAGAAAAATTAAAGCGAAATTTTCAAAAATTAAACCAGATATTGCATATGCAATAGAGAACTGGATGAATAGTGCAGATTCTTCTGCAGCTATGAGTGAATCTATGGGTGGAAGAAGTTCTAAATATTTTTTTCTAGCACCTGAGTTAAAAACATATGTTGAATTAGTTGATAGGCTCTCTGGGGCTTTCGCTTATAGTGAAGAGAACCATGCATGTAAAATAGATATTTATACTAACAACGAAGATCACGTTAGGGCAATAGTCAAGGGTATTAATGAACTCTGGGATGATGGAATTATAGCTCATCTTAATCTAAGAAAACTCGAAAGCAAATATAAGGTTAGAGGAGAAGATATTTTAAACGCATGGAAAACCTTTCTTTAAAGGAATTTCCGATCTAAAAATACAACTTCTAATGAAATTAATACTCTAATTTTCTTTTTTTAAAAATTTAAGATATTTTATATGCTTCTTTTATAGCTGAACAGCCCCCACAACGAACACACCCCGCCTTGTTTTTTAACGGATTTACCCCATAATCCCTCATCAACTCACCGCTTCTCTTGTAAATCTCCAGCAAATCATTGAAATCAGTTAATGGTAAATTTTTTTTTCCAGGAATAGACCTTACAGGGGTAATATAGGGAATGACTCCGATTGAAATGAGTTTTTCCACATCTTTAAGAAAATCGGCTTTTTTTTCTCCAAATCCAGTTAAAACATAGCTACTCACTTGATTTTCCCCAAACACATTAATAGCATGTTTCCAATTTTCTTCAAAGAGTTGGTAAGAAAGGTGAAACTTACCAGGTGTAATATCTCTTCTTAAATCTTCATCGAGAACTTCAATATGAATACCAATTGTATCTGCTCCTGCTTCTTTTAACTGGTTAATATATTCTAGTTCTTCTAAAGCTTCAATCTGTATGTGGAGCGGGAGATCAGGATGATTTTTCTTAATTCCCTGCAATAATTCAATGTACCGATTTGCTCCCTTATCAAGAGTTTCATCTGTACCACTTGTCAAAGTCATATGGCTACACCTCCCTTCATTCTTAGCTATAGTAATGACTTCCGACATCTGTTTAGCATTCTTTTCTTCAATTGTAGCATTATTTTGCAAACTTACTTCAATACCACAAAAGGAACATGCTTCTCCACATGCCCAATATACACACTTTTGATAAATCGTACTTGCAAGGCAATCTATACCGTGTACTAAAGCTATTTTTTTCATTGGGATCCCATCTGAAGTTTTATATTCTGGACCATAGAATTGAGGATTTTGAATAAGCTTAAGTCTACCAAACAATTTTTTGCTTTTATTATTAAAAACTTCAAAATATCCATCATTATTTTCAGCCAAGAATAAATCTGTCCTTTTTGGAGTATTCCAGAGTGCAATATTCACCAATGTAGAACCGTCTTCTAATAAAAAATATCTTCCCCCAGATGGACCAGCACCACCCTTTCGACCGTAGTCGATATTAATTCCTTGAGTTTTATAATATTCAACTAACTTTTCATCCAGATATAATCCGCTGCATAATAATTTAGTTTTTTGTTTGAATGCGGTTTTATTACTTATCATAATAATTTTACTACATTAAATCTAAATCTAATCTGTCAAAATCCTAGTATCCAACAAGATTTTTATATAATATGATAATCTACTATAAGTCTAATTCAAATTTTATTGAATTTTAAATGTTAAATACTTCTTAAAGTACCTCTAAGATTCAAAAACCTTATTAGATTTAAATTATTTTTAATAAATAACAAATAATTTGTAGTTTCTTTGAATTAACCAGTTTCTAATTTACTTAAAGAAATTTTTCCAATATAGGTGATTAGATGGCAAATAAAAGGCCTTGGCACTGCTATAGCAAATGGACTCGGCGCCCTTACCAACATAAGAGATCAGCGAACCATCGACGGGAATATGCTCGTGGAGGCTCTCAATCCAAAATTGTGCGCTACTGGGGTGGGAACAAGGATGTAGCGTGGAAAGATTGGGAACTTACAGTTGGCCTTAAGGTTGACAGACAAATCCAAATCTCTTCTAATACCCTAGAGGCAATTAGAATCACGATTAATGGGGTTCTTCAACGTAAGTTAGGAAGACAAAATTTCCGTTTAAGAATTCGACCAAAACCCTTTCAAAAAATTCGAGAAAACCGCATGTTAGCTTTTGCAGGTGCAGATAGAGTACAATCAGGAATGAGAAATTCATTCGGTCGTTCAATGGGTGTTGCTGCTCGAGTTAGAGCGGGACAAATAATTGTAGATGTCGGTACCCATATAAGAAATCTCCCCTTAGTAAGAGATCGTCTTCGTGTCGCTTCTATGAAGGTAGCAAGTCCCTGTCAGATAGTTATTCTCAGTTATAAAACTCCCGAACTTCTGAAAAGATCAGGATTACCTCTTTATGATGCGAAAAAACGAAGAGAAATACCCCTCTATGAATTAGAATTTGCAACCGCTTAAAATAAAATATTTTATGATTTATTCTCTTTGTATTTTTTTTGTTCTTTGGTAACAAATCACCATAATTACCATTGAATTTTATTCAGAAAATTTATTATTAAGTTAGACAAGGAAAAAATTCAGTCACTATCATTTTCTTAATTAAAAAGGGGTGTATTCTTGAATGGTAAAAAATAAAGGTAAGAAAAGCACAAATGAAACTAAAGCTATGGATGTTATTCAAGATTGTGGTGATTCAAAAAAGATTCCAAAAGAAAAAAAAATAAAAACAAAAAAATCAAAATTGCGTCTGTTAGCAAACAAAGAAACAGATAAGACTTCTTGGACGCCTGAAATGCGACTTGGATATTGTAAACATTCAATGAGAAAATTTGTCCCTCTTAGTGAATTCCAAAATCCATGGGAAATTTAGTTTCTTTATATTTTTTTATCTACAAATTTTTTATTTTTTATAAAATTTTTTTCTTTCTGTCATTTTTATCTTCTTACCATATAAAATCATATATCTCTCTATAGAAAATATTTTTTATTGAAAAAATTTCTTCCTATGTCCTTCTATGCATTATGCTAGATGAAGAGCAGAAACAGTATTATCCCAAATAAAAATATCAGAGTAATAATTTGCATAAGATTTAGAAATTTTATTAGACTGTAAAATATAATAATTTGTGTATATTCTTAAAATTAATAGATATAAAACCACATGAATCTTGAATTTTGAAAAACCTTGAACCTTTCTTTAACCCTAAAAGTATTTTAATAGTTGGCGCTTCTAGAAAAGCTTATACATTCAGTTATACTATTCTAAAAAATCTTTTAGAGATATTTTATCGAGGAAAAGTTTACATATTAAATCCGAATGCAGATGAGATTTTAGGGATAAAATCATATCATTCGCTAGAAGAAATATCAGAGATACCAGAATTAGGTGTTATTGTATTAGGTAAAAATGTACCTCACACTTTTGAGAAATTAGCAGAATTTGGTATTAAGAACATTGCTATTGAATCTGAATTAAGAATTGATATAGATGATCCAGTTTTAGTAGAGGAATTAACAAAAATTAGTGCTAAGTATGGTGTTTCATATATGGGACCTTCTATGCTTGGAGTTATCAATTTTATTAATAACTTTACTACTTCAATCATCCCGGTAAGGCAATATCTAATGCAGAAACATAGAAAGATTAAAGAGGGAATCTCTTTCATAGCACAGTCGGGAGGATTAGCTGGTGCCATGGGCTGGTGGAACCCTCCACAAGATTTACCGATATCTAAAGTTATTCATTTAGGTTATGGATTTGATATTGACGATGCTGATGTTTTAGAATACCTTAAAAAAGACAAGACAACGAAGGTTATATCTCTTTTTCTTCGAGAAATTACAGATGGTATAATTGAATCAGTAAAAAGTTTATCCTCTATTAAACCAGTGTTATTTTTCTACGTTGGAAAGGAAGAACAGAAGGAAGAAGCGTTAATTGAAGCAGGTGGAATTGCCGTATCTAATTATATCGAGCTATTTGAATTTGCCAAGATTTTTCTCTGGTGTCCAGAGCCTAAAAATCCAGAATTAGGAATTATTGGTCCGAGTTCAGGAGCAATATATTTAATCATTAAGGAAATGCGAAAACAAGGATTATCTTTAGCTAAATTAACAAATTACCATAAAAACATTATTCTCGAAAAGGTTGGAGGTTCAACTTGTGATTTAGGAAATCCTGTAGATTATTGGCCCCCT
>JBHLNR010000076.1:0-15597 GCA_048941385.1 Promethearchaeota archaeon | reverse complement strand
TAACAAAGGAAGATTTTATCTCATCTGAATTTTATATTACAATTGTAGTTGAAATGGAAGAAATTTTCCCTGTATGCCAACATTTTACTTCTTAATTTTTGTATTAAGCATACTAGCGCTTGCAGGAAGTCTTGCTGGTTATAATATATATAAACGTGCTAAAATTCCCACCTTCATTAAAAATATAAGAGAAGTGCACAACGATATTAAAAAAGGAAAAGAAATCTCAGAATCATTACTATATCCGTCAAAAGATGTCTTCATTGGAGAGATTGTAAGAGATAAATGGAGTTCCATCGGACTTTCTCTGGGAGAGATATTAGGAATTGAAATTAAAAAGAGTAAGCCTTTAGCTGAAAGTATATATAATAAACCTACGAGATCTCATGATTTAAAACCATTGGGTCTATTATTAATGAGATGGGACGAAAGAATAGGAGCAGAGTTATTAGTAAAATATCCTCAAGATATAAATGTATCCGATAAAACTTTGATGCAAGTATATGGAATACATGAATATAGTGGGGATAAAGGATCGATTACACTGATAATGGGATCATTAAATATTTTATCCTATTATACAGGTCCAGACTCAGGTTACTATATTGTCTTGATATTACAATTAGATGACGATCCTGATATTTACGATGAGGGAATGGCAAATATTGCTCAAATAATCTTACAAAACCTTGAAGATGATGCTTATTTAAAGATGGTGCCTTCACTTTTTCAACGAATATCTATTTTTCCATCTCTTACATATGAGCAAAATCTTATTTTCCATTATGAGGATAATATTAAAAAAATGATTATAAGTATTTTAAGAGATTACGGAGTCATTACTAAGTCAGAATTGAATATTTGGGTGAAAGAACAAGAATTAGATAAAATAATTGATATAGAAGCAATTTTAGCTGACCTTGTTAAGATAGAATTAATCAAATTGGCTTCAGTAAAAGGAATTCCTTCAGAACTAATATTTCTCACCAAGGATATTTTTATGTTGCGAGTACCACCAGATAATTTATATCAAGATCCAGAGAGCTATGGTTTGCCTAAAAAATCTATTCAAATGTATCGAAACGAAATTCAGAAGTTTTTTAATGAATATCACCCCACCGAAGAAGATAATCTCAATCTTCTTGATATTTTGATTGACCCTGAAGTATATCAAACCCTACGTCTATTAAGAAAAGCTATAGCAAATATGAAAGATTTTGAAAAATTAAAGAATAAAGGGGTTAATGATATTTATGGTGTTTTGAAAAAACTATATGACAACAAAATGATAAGAGTCTTCAAAGATGAGAATGAAATAGAATATTATGCTCTCATAACTGACTTTTATATTGATTTTATATTCCCAAAATATCTTTTAAAAATTATCAAGACATCGTTTGAACAAAAATCTAAAACAGATAAAGTATTATTAGAATACCTTAATTTACTTGAAGAAACATACACAAATCTGAAGTTAAAAAAATAGTATTACATTTTTTAAATCTTAATACTTTTTTTTCCTTATTTTTCTCTATAAACTGATTCTCTAAAAATTACTCAAAGAAAGAAGTATTTAATTAATTCTCAATCTATAATTTTATCGAGATTTTAATTTCTGATATTTTATTCTCACTTATATTTAATAGCTCTAAATTCTTCTGGGTTTACAAATTTTTATAATAAGAAATTAGGAATTGCACTTATTTAAAGTTAGAGAACCAAAAAATATATTTGAAAAAAATTTTCTTTATTCCAATGTAGTTACACCCCAAAAGAAGGGCGACTAATATTTCATAAATTAAACCTTTAGTTTTATAAGTATCAAAAATTTTTACATAAATAGAGTAAAAAAAGTATTTTGAGAAAATTATTATGATATCAGAAAAATTAAAGCTTGATGATATTGATAGGCAGATAATATCTCTAGTTCAGGAGAATCCATCTCTAACGCATACTGAAATTGCTACAAAAATAGATAGATCCCAGCCAACAGTTGGTATGCGAATTAAAAAGCTGGAAAAAAGCGGTATATTACAATTCCAGCCAGGTATTAATTTTAAGAGAGTTGATTTGCATTTAGCAACTGTTGAGGTGAAAACAAAAAATCCTGAGCAAATAATGGATATGGCTAGACATTGCCCTTTTATGCTAAATGCCTTTAGATTAAGCGGAGAACATAATCTTTGCATATTACTTGCGAGCTCTAAGCTTCAAAAACTTGATAATATCATTAACTACCATTTCCGAAATAATCCTGATATTTCCAATGTCTCAATGGAGATCGTAATTGATATTGCAAAAGATTTTATTTTACCTATTGACTTTGACTCAGAAGACCATGACCCAACGCTTGAGGATGGTTGCGGAGAGAAATGTAAATATCGGATTGCTCAAGCTAAAGAAATGGTTCCGAAAAAGTAATAACATTTCCTTTTTATTTAGTTATTTCTTATAGTAGAAGATAATTCTATCTTTTGTAGATTTCAAGTATTTTTTTTATTTATTCTTCTTCATTACTTTCCTGGCTGAATTTAAATTTTGGTAAGTCTTCTGCCATATTACAGCCAGGACCACAGTATCTTCCATCAAAATCCTCAATTTGGAAATCGATCGGAACAACAAAATCATGAATGCTTTCTATTAAGATATTTGTCTTAACGTTGATAACATTGGGGTCACGTCTAAAACAGAGATCAATTAATTTTTCGATTGTTTGCAGATCTGATGCTGCAACAAAACAAAGGACATTAAACTCCCCAGAAATCTTAAAAGCGTGGTTTATAAAGGGACAATTCTCAATTTTCTTTACTATTGTCTCAACATCTTTAGTTGAAATATAAGCAATAGCGACCTTAATATCAACTTTTTTTATGTTAAAACCAACTTGTTTTGTTAGCAGATTCTTTCTTTCTAACTTTATAATTCGTGCGCCAACAGCAGGTTGAGATTTTTCAATTTCTTTGGCGATATCACTGTGTGTAATGTCTGGATCTCTTTCGATCATTTCGATGATTTTTTTGTCATCATCATCGATTGATAATAACTCATTAAAACTTTTCTTCTTCATATCCATTTTTAATCAAGACAAACTAATAATTTAAACTTGCTTTTAATGAATTTAAATCTTTATAAATAGAGATCTTATAACAGTAT
The DNA here is from genome assembly GCA_048941385.1 of Promethearchaeota archaeon. Lineage (GTDB taxonomy): Archaea > Asgardarchaeota > Lokiarchaeia > Sigyniarchaeales > SOKP01 > Loki-b32. The sequence continues at coordinate 12,444 of JBHLNR010000076.1, read as the reverse complement.
GGTATAATACACAAAATATTTATAATTTAACTACTAAATTTTGAGATTTAAATAAGATTAATTTGTGAATTGGTTATTAAAGTACATTTGTAAAAATATTTATAATAATTATGATTACACTGAATCCTACCAAACCAATCATGAAATTTAATGGATCTCCTTTTTCTTTTTCAGGTACAACTTCTCTAACAATAATGTATAAGATTACACCTGAGATGAAAGAATAAAAAATAAATAAGAGTTCTAGATTTATTGGAATGAATACTTTTAAAATTATACCCGAAATTATTCCAGTTAAAGCCGAGGCTGCTATTAGCCATTTAATAGTGGTATTTTCTTCATACTCTGGAATCTCATAGATATCTAAATCAGTGAATATAAGGTGTGCTTCAGATCGTTTTGTTATAATGGTTCTGAAAAAAGCGAATATGAAGAAGAGGATTCCCCCCACAAACTCAATTATTAGAAGTCCTATTAAAATTATACCTATGAGAAAATGATAAATATAATCTGTTATTTGTCTAAACCTTCTTAAATCTTTATTGATACGATTTTGAATCTTAATTTTATAATTATCAATATTAGTTTTCATTTCTTCTTCTTGTTCATTTAAGTTTGATAAAGTTTGAGCAATGTCTCTTAATGCTAGCTCATCAAGACTCTCATGTTTTAATTCTTCAGTGAGGATTTTTTCTATGTTACGTTCAACACTTTCTAGTACTTTTTCTTTCTGAAGTAACTTTCGCATTTTCTTTTGAGTATTGCTCTCTACTTTTTGTAAAATTAACTTCTCTGTTAAATGTACAAAGGAAAATCCCACAAGCACAAAAAGATATTCAAAAAAGTTTAATTCAAAAGGAGCTTCTGGTAATCTTTTTGCAATTTCAGGAAGCACAATAAGAAAGAAATATGCTACTGAGATACCGGCAATGAGCGATGCGTGTAATGGAATAATTTTATGTTCATAATAATCAGCAATAAAAAAGAAAATTCCAAAAGCAATAGCTACTAAGATTATAAATAGTACATCCGTCATCAATAATTTTATTATTTTTGAAAATTTTAAAGTTTTTAGATAAGGACTAAAAAAATAAAATTCCAAATTTATTTTGATTAATATGTATTCAATATTATAATTATATGGTGAAATTGTATTCAATTCTTAATTATAACTTCAGCAGAAGATAAGGCTTCAATGAACTTGCGTGATAAACTCTTAAATTCAAATATATATGATTTTAAAGAAACTGAAGCTTCATGGCATGGAAATTCTGTGTTTGAATTGATGAATTTTCCCTCAGATGCTAATAAACTTAACAAATTTTCAAAACTTGAGATCTTCCTTGGTTTAACAAAAGAACCACTTATTTTTTTAAATGATTTAAAATTAAATCAGACAAATTTGAATCCAGATTTTCTTATTTTTGCGAGTCGACATACATCTAAGGCAGCTCGTCCTGCATTTTTAGTGCATACAACAGGAAATTGGGGGAAAAGTGCTGATTTTGGGGGAGAACCTCAAGATTTATCATTAGCAAGTGCTTTACTCCATAAAGCAGGATTCATTTCATTAATTGATAAAGAATTTTCACCAGATCTTTCAGAATTTTCTGTTGATATTGAAGTAACTCACCATGGACCGACAGTATTAAAAACACCCTTGATATTTATGGAATTAGGAAGTAGTAAAACAGAGTGGGTGATATCTGAAGCTGGAGAATCTGTAGCAACAGCAATTATTTCAACAATCTTTAAATTCTTAGATTTTAGAAATAGTAAAAATCAAGAAATTGGTTTAGGGTTCGGAGGAACGCATTATGCACCCAATTTTCGTAGATTGATAGAGAATACAAATATCGCAATGTCATTTATCTGCCCAAAATATTATATTAATGAATTAAATGTTGAGATGATTTATAAAATGGTTAATAACACAATCGAACCCATTGATTATTTTATTATTGATTGGAAAGGAACTAATTCAGAAGATAAGAAACATTTGATTCCATTATTGGAAGAATTCGAAATTCCTATCAAAAAAACAAAAGATTTTTGAGATCAATTTGAAGTATTAATTAGCTTCTTCCCGAATCTTCTCATAATATTTGATTAAGTTTTTAAACACATAATGTGCTGGTGAATATCCTTGAGTAGCTGTTTTAACTAACACTTTTATCAAAAAATCGCGATGTTTACAACTTTCATCAGGTGAAACATTCAATTCTCTAATATTATAGAAACTTCGCCAAAATCCTGTTGGCCAATCTACTATTGGGGCTAGGTTTTTTTTGTATCTGATATCGCCATCTTTACTCAATTCTAATTCTTTTCTTATTTCATAGAAGTTATTATTCCATTTTTTCGTAATGTGGATAATGCCATCTAATTTTATTTCCTCCATTATTTTAATTAAATCACTTAGTTCTATGTCTTCTATATTAAGTTTATTTAAATTAGTTAATATTTCTTCATCGGTTTGCCCCTGAAGTTTTATAATCGTATAGTTTCTAGCGATGATATTATATTTAATAGGGACAGATTCATGATCCATTTTGTTATACTGAATCAAATCTCCCAATATTTTTTTTGCCACCAGGTATTTTAGGATTAATTGATCTTCATGGAGAAATTCTTGTTTAAAAAGCTCAGATTCGAAATATGAATCATAGAGAATTTGTAAAATAGATTTTATTGAATGAAATCCATCAACAATTGCTTGTTCAACATTTTTTAGTACATCAATTCTATAATCTATATCATTAAGGAATTTATCTTTATCTAAGGATATGTGACGAATAAAGTGAGGTTCTTTATTTAATGGTTTTAGATATTCATCCCACTTTGTCTTCAAACGATAGGATTGTGTTTTAGCTATATTTGACAATTTATAAACGACCTCTAAAAGCTTCTTTGAGAATAATTCTTCAGAGACTTCAGTCATCCACTAAGTACCTTACCCTAATTACTTAAAATATTTTTTTTATTAATTAATATTAGATTCCAAAAATTTTAAACTTTAGATAAAAATTTTACCCAAAATATGATTGTAAAAATATCTTAAATTTAAATTATTCAAATAATCGCTATCAAAATAACTTGAATATATCCCATCATATTAGGTATAATAATAAAAAAAAAGAAATTATTATGTTTTTTTAAACTCAAATCCACAACTAAGACAAAATTTGTCTTCTGGCGAAGAAATTTCTTGACCACATTCAGGACAAAAGCGAAAATCCTCAGCTGGAGGTGAAACCGCTGGAGAAACTTCTTTTTCTACTGGGGGCATTTCCTTACTGTCAGAGACTACGTCTTTACTTATTGGAGTTATTTCAACTTCTCCCTCTCTTGAAGCTCTACTAATAATAAACCCTAAGATCGTCAACCCACCTGCAATGAAAGGAGCAATAACTGCAAAACTGGGATTTCTATATTCCCAAAAACTAACATCAAACGTATCAAATTCTATCAAATAATGAATTCTGAAAGCTATTTCTGCTCCTGCAATAAAAAAAATTGTCGCTCCAATAAGGAGAATACTTAAAGCTAACCATGAACCAGGTGCATCTACGCCTCTGTGAGTAAGAGATGATATGAACAAAATAATTGTACAGACTAATATTACTATCATACAGGAAATTCCAAGAGCCATTAATCCAGGGAAATCAGTAATAAATCCAGGGTCAGGCATCCCCCCACCAACAACAACATAAAAACCATGCATCCAAAACAATTCTGTTAAACCTCCTAAAGGTAAAGTTGCTGCAGGAGTAAAAAGTCCAATTGCAGTAAGAATGCTTCCGATAAAGGGACATATCCATATATAATCTCTTGCACTTGCCATTTATTTCAACTATTTTATTAAATTTACAATTTATTAAAAATTGAATTCTAAATTATGTTTGATTTCTTTTTAATTTATAGTTTACTTAATTGATATAGTTTGGTAAACCCTTTAATTTGATCTACGAGAAATGGTTCTTCAATTCATTCGTAATTATTCCAGTAGATCTATTTTTATTTAAATTAAATTAGCTCATTTCTATTTAAATATTTTAGATAAAAAAAATCAGAAAGATAATTGAGTATTATCCTTCTTTTCTAAACTCCATATATGAAAGTATGCAAAGAGAGAAAATTGTTATATAGAATATTGCCAAAATTGTTAGTAATATGCTAAACTCATCTAAACTTGCGAGTAAAATGAAAACTCGAATAGATAAGAAAATACCGATTAAAGTCCATAAATTGCAAATGATACTTGGTGTTTTTTTACTTCTTAGTACAATCTGAAGTATTCCCAGAACAACATATACTGCTACAGCAATTATAAGAAAAAAAATCGTTGCAAATATAGCAAAAAATACTATGACCAATCCTTCAAATAAATCCACTGTTTGATTAGGAGTAATAAAGAGAAAAGAATAAAGAATAGTTCCACCCAATTCGAAGAAGAAAGTCAAAATTCGCAATATTGCAACGATAATACATAAGCTTCCCGCAATAATCCTTAACATTTCATTAACTTTTATAATAATTTCACCCAATATTTTTTAATTCGAACTGATATTAAATAAAAATATATTAATCATTTGTATTTAAATAAGTTAGTAAAAATAGGGAAAAATGAAAGTTGAACATATAGCAGTAGGATACAATTCAGAAGAAGGGGCGGATAAATTTTTCATTGACTTGTTGGGTTTGAAAAAAATCCGATCAAAATTAGTTCCCGCAGATCAAATGAAAGATTTCTTTGGTGTAAAAGGCGAAAATAAATTTGTTTTATATGGGAATAATGATGCTAATTTTGAAGTCTTTATAACAAATGATAGAAGCAGGGCAAATGATACTTTTACTCATTCTTGTTTATTAGTAGAAAATCGAGATGAGTTTATGGCAAAAGCATCTTCGATGGGATATCATTTAGTAAAAGTTCCAAGAAAAGACAGTACCGGATATTATCTGTTTATAAGAGATTCATTTCAAAATTTATATGAAATAAAAGAGAAATAGCTAGTATCCAAAGATATAGATATTTTAAACTTTATACCATTCCAGAGCTCTCAATTATCTCCATATGATCAAAAGCTAGTTTTAAAGAAGAGATTTTTGATAATGGAACAATTTCTAAAGCAACAGCATCATCCAATGCCTTGGGTTTTTCATTATCTGTCAAGGGCTCACAGAGGAAACCAATAGTCACGTTGTGCCCTCTAGGATCTCGCTTTGGATTTGAAAAAACACCAATGAGCTTGATAATTTTTATATTAATATTTGTTTCTTCTTTTGCTTCTCGAATGCACGCATGTTCCACTGTTTCACCAACATCTACAAATCCCCCTGGCAGAGCTAATTCTCCTTGAAAAGGTGGATTTTTACGGCGAATTAGAACTATATCTTTTTTATCGTTTACCAGAATAACCGCATCCACAGTAAGAAGGGGAGTGACAGGTATAGGCATTATTTCATTCATCCCATACTTCTGATGCTAACAGGTGTTCTATTCTGGTTTTCCTAGGTCGAATAAATTCTGTATGATGCTCTTTACGTTCAAGTAGAAGTGATTTTTCCATTGTGCTTGAATTGACGATATATACTTCTAAATCACCTTCATCAAGATATATTTGATTGAAACTAGGTGAATCATCAGCTCGAACTTTATTAGAAGTTGAAGTACCACAGTAAAGGAATGTAGTACTCGAAGAATTTCGCCAAGAAATAGTATAAGCGTGAGGAACATGCCTATGTCCCATTAAAACTAAATCTATTCCGAACACTTGAGTGAATTCTATGATTTCTCCAGCATCACGAACAGTCGTAAATTTTTGTCCAGACATAGGAATAGGTATTAGGTGATGGTGTAATGCTAGTACTCGATTCTCTAAATTTTTATTGAAGCATCTTGCAGCCCAATCCATTTGCTCGTCACCGATCATACCTTCAGCCATATCATCTTTAGCAGAGTTAATACCAACTATAATTGTATCTTTGTCTTCGAGAATCAATCTTGAACGCCTTGGACCTATGAGTTTTTCAAAAAATATTAAGCCAGAATTCTTAGCATCGTGGTTACCAGGAACAGCCAAAAAATTAGATATTTCTTTTATTTGATTAAGGTATGGTAAAAAACTCTTAAATTGGATAACTCTTCCCTTATGAACTATATCTCCCGTGCAAATGACAGCATCAGGCTTTGTCTCCTTAATATATTGAATAATATTTTCCATAAATTGAGGAACAAATTCAGATCCAAAGTGTAAATCTGATATGTGTAGTATATTTACCAATTTCTTGAGACCCCCACATTTTAAATTAAATAATATTTGCTATTAAATTTTAAATATTTTTAATGGGATAAAAATCTTAAATATAATAAATAGATATAAAATATTAAATAGAATTTTACGCACTCAAAATCTTAATTAGGGCTTTCTAAACTGAGAGATTGAATGCAAAAGTTAAGTTTATACTATGATTTACGTCGTTCTGCTATTAAAATAAGTGTTTTTTGATTATTACAATCATAGCAGAGACCATTAACATTTATATACCGTAATTTTCTACATTCTGGACAGAAGAACTCTTGAAATATTGGTTTCAAAATAATTTTTTGCCTCTTATATCAATAATTATATATATATAGTTGTTTTGTTTAATCCTAATTTTTATAAAATAAACTAAAGTTTTAAGTGCTTTCATCATATTCTATAAAGTCTATATAGACTATATAGATAATTAGAATAAGAATTATAATAAGTTTAATTTATGCTTAATAAAAGAACTAACATCTTTTATACTTAATTCCTTATTGTTGATCATTCCTTGCCCATAATCTTTTCTTCCTCCTCCTTTCCCACCAAATTCTTCTACTGAATCGTTAACTAAACTCCCAATATCAAGTTCAGATTCTTGAGTTGGTTTTGAACTCATCATTCCTAAAATCATTATTCCATCCTCAACTTTATTTAGAAAAATAGTGATAAGATCTTCGGAATGTTTCATTAGCCGAATGGAGAAATTCTTCAAATCATTTTGAGATAATCCTTCAAAGGATTCAATAATTATTTTATATTTTTGATGCTTGTAAGCGTTATTTATAAGGTCATTTATATAGTTATCATTAAGTAAATTTTCAAATTGTTTTATTTTATTAATTCCTTCAACCCATTCATCATAAAATTTTCGAATTCTACTCGGTGCCTCATCCTTTTTAATTCTTAAATATTGGGAAATCTCAGATAAAACATCACCTTCAAATACCTCAATAGAAGTTAATTTTAAATCATCATTATCAATTTTACCCGATTTTAATGATTTGTTTACATTTTTCCATTTTTCAACTAGTTCTTTTACGCGACCTACAAAATGTTTACGATCGACATTCAAGATTTGTTTTAACTCATCAAGAATTCTAATATGCTTCTGTTTTAACCTATTTGTTGCTTCCCCAGCTACAAACGTAAGTCGTACTATTCCATCTTGCACTTTTTGAGATTTTGTTATATGAATATAGCCTGTTTCTGAAGTATTATTTAAATGGGTTCCACCACACGCTTCAACATCAATATTAGGTATTTCAACTATTCTTAATTTTTTACCTGGTACAGCTCCTCCTTGATAAATACTCATGCCATATTTTTGCTCTGCTACTGAACGTGGTATAAAACTAAGGTTAAGGTCTATAGCTTTTTCTACGATTTCATTTGATCTTTTTTCTATCTCAAGGAGTTTTTCCCTGGGGACTTGTTCGAAATGTGTTATATCGAGGTGAGAATTTTTAAGCGTCTTTTTCGCACCAGCTTGATTGATATGACTACCCAAAATATTTCGGGCTGCTGCATTAACAATATGTGTAGCAGTATGATGTTGGGAAAGTTGTTTCCTCCATTTTTCATCCACTTCAATTTTCACGATATCTCCCACTTTAAATTCCGGATTTTCATCAAGTACATGAACAACATAATTTCCTTGTTTAAAAACATCATTGAATTCTTGATTATTAATCTTACCTACATCATGTAATTGACCCCCAGAAGTTGGATATGCGACAGATTTATCTAATACTACCATGTTGTCAATAATTTTCAGAACTTTAGCGCTATTTGAAGTCTCTGTATAATCATAATAATAAAGAGATTCAGTTTCAGGAATTCCCTCTAAATCCAATTCCAGTTCTCTTTCCGTCGCATGAACTTGTTCATTTTTTTCATGTCTTTCAACTACTAATGCATAGAAATCATCCGGGATTTTAATTCTTATATTAAATTTCTTTGCAGCTTCCTTTACCATATCTGGACTTATTCCATTGGAATCATACAATTCAATTAAAGTTTCTTCTGAAATTTCCCCCTTTTTAAGAATTTTCTCCAAAATTTTTCCAGCCTTCTTCTTTGTAGCATAAAATTTCTCCTTTTCAACATTAAGTATTTCTCTAATCTCCTCTAAGTGTTCTGAAACTTCAGGAAAAATGTCGAACAGTTCTTCTGCATGCCAAACACAAACATCTGCCATATCAATTTCCCATTTAAACTGATCGATAAAACTGAAGGCTCGTCTAAAAATTACTCTGAGATTATAACCACCTCCGACATTTGAAGGTAATTTCCCATCGTTAATTGCAAATAATAAGCTTCGAGCATGGTCAGCAATGGAATAAAGTGCAGTCATTGGTAAAATTTTATTTCTGAGTAAATTTGTCTCTATTTTCAATTCCTTAGCCACTCGTTCCCATGCTTTGTCCATATCATCTACTTCGTCAATATTTAAATAAGCTGAATACTGAGAAAATTTATTATATAATTCTAAATCCAGTTCAATTCTCGTTGTTTCTCTTAATTTTGATAAAACGTGAGGGAAAATTGCCTCATATATATTCGGTGTTCCTTGGGAAAACCATGCTACACGTTCCTGCCCAAGGCCCATGTCTAACACTTTTAGCTTTAACTCACGAGGGCCTTCCTGAGTTTTTTCGAACATTGTATAAACTTGGTTAAATAATTCAACCCCTCTACTAAAAAATTCAAGACTACAGCCAAAAGAACCTCCTCCTGCCCAGGAATCCTCATGAATAGTTATTTCTTCCTTTGCTAGTCCAACACCTTCATGGATAAAATCATGAATATCCATAAAAAGTTCACCTTGATTCCATTCTTCAGGGGTTACAAATTGATGCTGTCCTATCATTACGAACCCAGTATTATGGGATCCTGTAATTCCTACATTTTCAATATCGTTAAACCTTAAACAGAATTGAGGGATAATAAGTTTTTTAGCAGGAGGATCTACTTCCCCAGTTATAACATAAGGTTGAAATGCTGAAATTGATGCAATTGTAAATTCAGAAGTAGGGTTCCATCGAGCCACACATGGATATCTCTTAACGGGAACATAACCTCTTGGTTCTAAAATTTCAACAAACTTCTCCCAAACACCGATGAAAGATAATTTTATTTTAGAGGGATTATTAATAGCTACCTGAAATCCTCCTGAACATACAGGATCTCCGCAAACTTCTCTTTCTTTGAGTGGTGTCCAAAAATAATTCCCACAACATTCACAGGATTTTCTAATATAACCCAAACTTTTAAGTTCCTTAGTAGGAAAGTATTCATCGGGATTTCTTGAAGCAATTTTCTTGAAAACTTTTTTTAATTGTTTATCCGTTTGAGCTTTAGCAAGTTCTTTCTGTTCTTTGTCTGAGAGCAATTTAATCAATTTATGAAAAATCTATACTAAAGAATTATAATTCTCCTTTAATACTTGTATTTAATATTTTATTTCTTAACAATTTTTTCTACAATTTCTAATTTACCTTTTAATATAAAGCAATAACCTTGTCAATACTATTCTACTGATAAACCTTTTATACTATTGTGTTAATTCTTAACTACAAAGAAATCGAATTTTTAATATATCATATAGGTAGAAATCAAGTGGCTAATATTTTAGTTACAGCTTGGTTACCCCCAAGTAAAGGAAATAAAATGTTAAAAGTATATAGAGTGAAAGATAAGCCAGCTTGAAGCAATTTTTTTGAAAACTTCTTTTAATTGTTTATCCGTTTGAGCTTTGACAAGTTCCTTCTATTCGTCCGATGAGAACACTCTAATCAAATTCTAAATGTTCAAATTAAGAATTATTAATATTTTAAAATAATTGTGGTGATTAATACATTTCTTTTTAGACTCTTGATTAAAATAAATAAACAAAAATATATACAGAATGGGGGAATAATGGTTTAGGTATGATCATTCAAGAAGCCATTTATCAGAACTGATTCCTCCTTTTCTATATTTTAATTAAAAGTTAATCACTTTCCCTTTCATTTTAATTTTTAAAATAATAGTTGAAATACTACTTATTAATCCTAAAGTTCCCCCCACTATTGCTATATAGAATCCGTTTCCTAAACCCCATGAAAAGTCTGTGCGAAGTATGTTGGAGAGATTACGATTACTTCCATAAAACGAGTTTACTCTAGCATCAGATTGTAATAGGCTAAATTTAGATAGTAATTCATTAAAATAATCTATGCCTGTTAGAATTTCAATGATTAGAAGAAGTGGTCCTAAAAATATAATAATTCCACCAATAATAGTAAAAATCTTCGAATTTCTGATAATAGCCACCAAACTTACAGCGGAACCTACTAAAACTAATATACCTCCGATTAATCCAATAAAAGCAATGTCATTAGTGCATAGTGTAGTACCCTTACAAATGTATGTTCCTAGACCTGTTAGATAATAATTTAGCATGGGTATAGCAGGAGTATCTACGGTATACTGGTACCATGCTGCTAGTTCAGGTGAAGTAAAGCTAAGAAGTATACTTAATATGCTGATAATAACAGCAATGAGCATTAGGATTCTACTTATTCCTAGATTACTCACCCTCTGAAATGATATCCTAAAAAGTGATACTTTTTTTTGCTCTTCTTTTAATTCCATTATTTCACCTTATTTTGTATTCTTTTCTTATAGTTTTTATAAATTAATTAGACAAACGTGTCATATTAATATAAAAATAGAACGTTCTATATATAAATGTTTTGATCAAATTTTTATATTAGAAAAAGCTATATATCATATATAATAATAAAAAAATAACGTTTTATTACTTTTTAATTGCAAAATCTTGATTGGAGTTCAAAAAATACGGTATCAAAGGGAAGAATTAAGATTTAAATAGAACTAGTATATTTATTTTAAAAAGTGGTTAGAATAATCAATTGAATGGTGAAAGGAAAATTATCTTTGAAGGAGATTGGGATCAGTTAATTGCTAAACATAAGTTAAGATTCGAGATTTGGACAATTCTTGACCTTTATAAAGAATTAAATGTGACTCAAATTACGCATTATATTGAATATAGCAAATCCACTGTTGCTAGGCATCTTAAGTCAATGGAAAAAGATGGTCTTCTTGAATCAAGAATAGGAGAAACAAGTGTGAAGGGAAGAATTCCACCAAAGATCTATAGTATTAATCCAAAGTATAAAGAAAACGATATAAAAAGGGATCAGACAGATCTAATGGGCGAACCTGAGAAACTTATAAATTTTTACAAGAAGGATATCAATAACTACAGAAAAATAAGTTATAATATATCCCAGCTACTTGATTATCTAGATCCCTTATTAGATCTTCTCGAAAATCAATTAGGTGATATTCAGAAGGCTAAAAGCACTTATGATGAATATTTGTCATATATAGATGAACCTGTTTTTCTTTATTTTGATAAAAAGAGGGCTCGAAAACTTATGGATTTACGTACTGAATATGTGTTAAAACTACATAAACTAGCTATGGAAGAAGAGTTAAATACTGAAGAAGCTCTTGTATATTTTGATATATCTTTACCTCTTGCTGCGTTATTTGAATTAAAAAGAAAAATTAAACGGGCTCGTATAGATGAACAAATGATAGTTAAATTAGAAACCTTAATCAAGAATGCTGAAGGTTAATATTTTTGTAAATTCCATTTTTTTCTCATTTTATACGGATCTTATATTTAAAGAAAAGCATTAAATAAAAATAAGACATTTAGAATTCACTTTCATTTTTAAAAATAGACTTTAATTATTTCTAATTAATAGAATTTTTAATATATTTTAAAATCAAAAAAAGATTTAAAGAATAGAGGAATCAGTTAATCCAAAAATAATTTTGTTATTAATTATGGATGTTGGTACGAAAAAAAGTGATTAAAAAAAAATTAGAAAAAAAAGAAAAAAGATTTACAATTTCATTATTTCATTATCTTCCATCGATTTCGATACCTAAAAAATTAATATTTGTAAAAAATCTCTACGAAGAAGGAAATGCTAATAAGGCTCTTCAATTTATAGATGAATTTGAAAAAAAGAAAGGTCTTTCTCTAGAGGATCAACTTTCAAGTTATCTTCTTAGAATTAATCTTCTACTTAAGTTAAACCGGTTTGAA
>JBHLNR010000282.1:0-3742 GCA_048941385.1 Promethearchaeota archaeon | reverse complement strand
TGTTATTGAACTATTTATGAATGAGCATGGAAAGAAAATACGGAAAAATTTTATAACCCCAAAAGGAAAATTAGAGACTCACGTTGTAATTTTGGTAAATGGGAGGAATTATCTATTCTTAGATGAGTTAAAAACCAAATTAAAAGATGGAGATCAAATAGTTATATCACCACCATTAGTAGGTGGGTAAATCTATATTTTTTGCAGATAAAAGCTAGTATATAATTACTTATAGAATAAGTAGATTAATCCAATCACAAACTAGGGCGGGACGCTCTTGACCTTTAATTTCGATTGTATGATGGGAAGTGAATTTCATACCTCGCTTAACTAACTCAACTTTTGAAATATAAGTCACATCTCTAATAAATGCACCAACAGGAACAGCTGAAATAAACCTTATATTGTCGAATCCATAATTAATTATTGCTTTTGCATCTGTTACGTAAAACTGCATGGATTCTTTTTCTCCATCTTGTAAGGTGAAAAATCCAAGCATAGATAAAACATAAAATCCATGAGCAACAGTTTCCCCATAAAATGATCTCTTAGCCATTTCAGGATTTACATGGATGTACTGGTGATCTTTTGTAAGATCTGCAAATTTATCAATGGCTTCTTGGGTAACTTGGATCCATTCAGTTTTAAATTCCTTACCTATATAATTTTTAATTTCAATAGCTTTTATCTTATCGACCATTTTAGATGCCTCGCATTAAAAGTATATATCCAAAAATTCATATCTTCAATTCTTTAAAAATTATACCAAAGTTAACTTTCTTCTAATTGTTCAATGAAGGCTTCAATACTAGTTCTTGATTGTTCATCTGAAAGACATCTTAAATCATTTAAATCTCCATTTATTATCAAGTTTGGAACTCCATTTTCTATTTCGACTCTTTGTGGCATTCCATAGCGAGAATTGGTATTATGAGGACAAGTTTTTGCATCATGAAATATTATCCCATCAACTTTAAAGAATTCAATCATTCTCGCAAGATATTTTTGCTTATACTCATCTGAACGGACTATAAATAGTTCTGTATACGCCTTTGCCATACTTCGAAATGGATCATTCTCATCAAAAGCAGAAAAAATCCAACTATTACAATATGTTGAAGCTACAACACACACTTTAAGACTAGCAAATAATTCAGAATAGTGTCTTAATCTACCCCAAATAGGCATTCCTTCCCAATAAAGTCTGAATCTCTCATCTTCTACTGCAGCTTCCTCATTTTTTACTCTTTCCTCTAATTCAGATAAAAGAATCTTATAATAATTAATAGCTTGCTGTGTTCCCCTCAAAACCACGGCAGGACCCATATGTATTGTCCCATCGAAAAAAGTGAAAGGTGATGGTACATTTGCTGCAGTATCTAATACTTTTTTCCATAGATCTGAACATTCGCGTGAGAGTGATAATACTTCCTTAAGTTTATTGATATTGTATTTTGTTGTTGAAATTTTCTCTAAATTATCTACTAGTCCTTCCATTTGATGAGCAATAAAGGTTATATGCGCATCAGTAATTTCTCCTATAGTTCTGGGAGTAGAAATACCCAATAATGGAACTTTAAATTCATTAGCATACCATGCAAACCAATCTTGAACTTCTCTACATTGATTTGTATTAAAAACAAGCACATCAGGTCTAGGAATACCCTTTATATCTGGATATGCTTTAGACAATGGAGTTACTTGTTTTAAGTAGGCTCCAATATCAGCTGTAAGATAAGAACAAATTTCAGGTGAATATCCTATCGCATTTGCATATGGTATTAAATCTGTAGACATTCTGGAGGAACCTAGCATTGCGCTATGGTTCTCTGGAAAAAAAACTTTAAAATCTAGGCTTCTTAAAATTTCTGCAGGGCCGACACTGGAACACCAAGCAACTTTCTGATTTTTATTTTTAGAGGCGTGATCTAGCTCGTGATAATAATCAGACATTACTTGGTTCAATTCATTTGTTGCCTTTATTTTCTTTCTAAACATTTAAGAAACCTATAAAATAATTCAAATAAACAAAAAAAATAAATATAAGATTTTAATTTAATCCACTTTTACTTCCAAAATTAAAGCAGCACCCGTATCACCTGCTGCACACCCATCAGCGAGACCGTACCCTCCACCCTTTTCTACTAATTCTTCGATAAGTTCTATTATAATTCTCAACATTGTAGGCGCTTGAGGATGACCAAATATTAGAGAGCTACCATAATTATTCATTTTTTTCCAATCGACATCCATCTCTCTTGAGAAATAGATATCATTAACTGCAAAGGGATTATGTGTTTTAATTACAGATACATCTGCAATGGAAATTCCTGCACTCTCTAAAGCTTTCTTTGCAGCTGGAACAATAGCCATTGCCATGTATCCTTTCTTTGCTTTATGATCTCCAAAGGAAACCACTCTAACTTCTATATCATCCTTTTTTCTTAATTTTTCTGCTTTTTCTTTTGTTGTAACTATAATACCGCAGTTTCCATCTGCAGGATGTGTTTGTGTTCCATAAGTTATAGTGCCATTTGGAAGTACGGGGCGAAGTTTAGAAAGACCTTCCATAGTAGTAGGATATATACCTTCATCTCCTTCTACTGTGGCTAAAACTTTTCTACCAGAGCGATCTCTTACCTCTATTGGTTCTATCATGTACTTTTTTTGAAATGCTCGATCATTTTTTAAGGAATCTTGATATTGATTATAGCGTAAAAAAGTAACCTCGTCCTGCTCATCTTTGGTAATCCCAGCTTCTTTAGCTACATTTTCACCTGTTTCAATCATAGCATTTTTGGCATAAGGATCATATCCAAAATTATCCCATACCCAGTTTTCTGAATCTAGTGTACTTCCAGGAGCTTGAGAGTTAGGATATACAAGATGCGGTCCGTTGGAACATCGATCTGCACAGACTACGAGAACATTCTGATTAATACCTGTTTCTATATGTTGTGCTGCAATTGAAACAGAATTGGTTCCAGTAGCACAAGCTTGACTTATAATTGGTCCTGTAATTGCCTCAGCTCCAATCAAACTCGCTAACCATGGACCCCCATAAAAACAGTTAAGTTGAGGAATTGTTAAACCAAATATAAGCTGATCAAATTCTTTTGGGGAAATTTCTCTTTCATTTAAAAATCGTTTAGAGATATCAGCCGCAAATTTAATAGCATGGAGATCTTGAAAATTCATTTGCCACCTTGAAAAGGGGGTACTCCAATATTGCCCATAAGGTATATAAGCTTTTTTAAAAGACATTTTTTTAATAACCAATTTATATTTAACTTGTTATTGTGATAATTTCTTATTTATTATTAAGTTGTTCATCAAATCGTTCTCTCAATCTTCGATGAATTACTTTTCCAGAACCTGTCCTAGGCATTTCTTCGGAATTAATACATAAAAAACTTTTAGGAATCTTGAATCTAGCCAGTTTATCTTCACAATATTGTCGCATTTCTTTATTAAAAATATTTGGATCTGGAGATCCAGCATCTTTGTTTAAAACACATACAGCAGTCACACTTTCTCCCCACTTGTAATCATGTAATCCAACTACAGCACACTCTACAACTAATGGATGAGATACAACCACCTCTTCAACTTCAGAGGGATAAACATGTTCACCCCCGGTTATGATCATGTTAGCTTTTCTATCTACTAAATAATAGAAACCATCTTCATCTTTTTTTCCCATATCACCAGCACTAAAATATTCTCCTTTAAAAGATTCCTT
>JBHLNR010000281.1:0-3748 GCA_048941385.1 Promethearchaeota archaeon | reverse complement strand
TCATCACCTAATTCTCCCTGTTCGGCTATAGCTCTAGCATTATCAACTATGGGCCCATAAGCATCGTTTGAAACTATGGTTCCTACAATTGCTAGCATCCCAACAGCAGCCATCGCGACGCCCAGGAATCCATCAAGGATAAATGCAAAAATCATAGCAATTGAAATTCCAATAGCTGGTGGAACAACACTAATTAAGCCATAAGAAAATCCGGAAAGAATAACAACTGCATGGCCTTCTTGTGCAGCATGAGCCATATTACGCGTTGGTTTTTTATCATCTCTTGTAAAATAATCACTTGTAAATCCGATAACTAAACCACTTGCTAAACCTAATAAAACAGAGAAATAATCGAACCATATTTTTCCATGATAAATCGGAAGTAATGAAGGATCTAACATCATCAAAAAAGCAAAAAGTGCTCCAAGTCCTGCAAAAATAATTGTAGCGAGGTAAGTACCCGTATTTAAGGATTTTCCTGGATCTTCAGAACCTTTCCATTTGATAAGAAAAATGCAAATTAGAGATGCTATTAATCCGACACCAGATAATACTATAGGGTAAATAACAAATGTTCCTGAAACATCTCCTGCCACTAGTGCAGCAGCTAAGATCATTGCAGCAACTATTGATGCAACATATGAATCAAATAAATCACTACCCATTCCAGCAATATCTCCTACATTATCGCCTACATTATCAGCAATTGTAGCAGGATTTCTTGGATCATCTTCTGGGAGATCATATTCTGCCTTTCCAACGAGATCAGCTCCTACATCTGCAGTCTTTGTGTAAATACCACCTCCACACTTCATAAATAGTGCTATACTGCTCGCACCAAAACTAAAACCTAGCACTATTAAAGGTTCCTGAAAAATCCAATAAAGAGTTGATACTCCAATAAGTGCTACTCCTACTACAGCCAATCCCATTACTGATCCTCCAAAAAAGGCTACGTCAAATCCTTTTTTGGTTCCAATTGTACAACCTTGAGCCGCTCGAGTATTTGCTTTAACACCTACATACATCCCTAACCAACCTGCTAACATAGATCCTATTGCTCCAATTAAATACGCTAAAGCTTGTTCCCAATTAAGATCTCCACTTATGATTGGAACTGTGCTTACAGTCATCTCAGAAGGTAAGAATAGTAACATAACTACAAACAAAACTCCAACAAAAATTGCTAAGATTTTATATTGGACTTTGAGGTAGGTTGTAGCTCCTTCCTCAATATAACCAGCGACTTCGACCATCTTTTCATTTCCCGGATCTTCCTTTAAAACTAGAGTTCTAAAATATAGAGCCATAGCTATTGATACTACTCCAGCAATTAAGGCAACAATTAAAATTATTGGTACAGCCATAATTTTTCACTTCATTTTTAAGAATTGATATTCGATTTTTTAATCAAATTGATAATTATAACACTCAAAATTTCTTAAATCATTAAAATATTTTGAATTTAAGGGAAATTAATTTTCTCAGAAAAAGTAAAACAATATAAATTGAACTTAATGTTTATTAATCATTTAAAGTAATTAAAATTATACAGTTAGGTCGAAAAATAACAAAAATTATCACATAATTGAGATTAAATGGAACTCGAGGAAAGTGAAGAGGATTTATTACAAAAAGCTCTTGAAGAAGAAAAAGCTTACAATTGGGTGAATGCTTTAAAACTATATGATCAAGCTGCGAAATCTTATATTGTTAAAAAAAAAATCGTAAAAGCTATGGAAATTTTTGAAGATTTGAACAAAAAATCATTTCTTTATGGATATTGCGCCAATACAGCGGAAGAATATTTAGAAGTATTTAATACCAGTTATAAATTGTTTAAAGAAGGAGCGGCTCTCTTTAAACAGAATGGAAATGAACTTGAAAATCTGGAATTAGAAGCATGTTCGTTCTATTATAGCATCACTATAGCAAAATCTTTTGAAGAAGCGGAGAGAATGGGCAATAAATCATTAGGGTTAATTTCTAACTTATTTGAGACATATTCAAAAAGAGATGATAAACAAATTCCTTTAAGGATTATATTTTATTTAATTATTAATTTGAGTATTTATACACGTTTCTGCAAGAAGCCAGAAGAATTAAAGAGTGTATCAAAAAGAATCATTGAACTAAGTAGAAAAGCTTGGAAACTTTCAGTGAATAGTGGAGATATATTTTATATCTTTAATTCCTTATATTCTGAGTTTGATTTTTTACAAGTATTAAATCACATTGATTCCAAGTGGCTTGATAAATCTAAAGAAGCTTTTAAAGATTGTTTAAATAAGTGTGAAGAATGTATAAAGTTCCTTAAAACATATAATGATCCCTTCCTCCTTACTATCTTGTACTATATTTATGGTTGTATATACTGTGAATATGGTCATAAACATATCGACGATGAGATAGAACAGAGAAACTATTTTGAAAGAGGATTAAAATATCTTGAAATGAGCTTAGATTTAGCAAGAGAGCTTAAAAACAAATACCATATTGTTTTTGATCTCTATTTTATAAATCAATATGCATTTCTTAGCGGTAAGTTTATGTATCTACAAAAAAGAATTATGAACGACATTAAAGAGATCAGAGAAGCAGGAAAGATATTTGCAAAATCACGTGTAAGCTTAGGTTATGTGGCATATTTTTTTATGAATTACTTACCAGCATTTTATTACTCCAATATTTCACAGTTAAGCTTTTTTACCCGAACTCAGAGAAAATCCTACGCAAAAAAAGGGATTGAGTATGGTTTGAGAACTTTAGGTGGGATTCCTACTGTTATAACAGAATCATTTTCATTTATATCCCTTACTTTTAGTTATGCAGTTTTAGCTCGTTTTTCTGAATCAAAAGAAGAACAAGATATGTACATTAAATATATGTTTGATTATGCAAATAAATCTAAAAATCTTGGTGAAAAATATGGAGGAGGGGTAATTCAGTCCTTTGCTTACAATTCCCTAAATAGAGCCTATAAAACTTTAGCTGATAGTACTGAGAACAAACAGGAAAGAATTAAAATGTTGTCAATTGCAGCTGATGCATCTAAAAATTATCTCAAGTGTGTTAGGGAGTCTCGTTCAGGGATCATAGCCGCACAAATGAGATTAGCTCTTCTCTATGAAGAGATCGGGATTTTTACCAAAGATGAAGAAATACTCAATGAGGCAAAAGAACTACTGCAAGATGCTCTTAAAAGCAGTCTTGATAAAGGTTATTTTTCTTATGCAGCTACGACATATGAATACATTGCACGTATAGAGGATCGGCTAGGTAATCATACTGCTTCTGCCGAGAATTATTTAAAGGCGCAAAAAAATCACGAGAAATCAATGGAAGGTATTGAATATAGACCACTTAAAGAAAGAGTAAAAGAGAAGATTCAATATGCACATGCTTGGGCTTTAGTTGAAGAAGCCAAGGCGTATCACAAAAATGAAAATCACTTAAAAGCAAAGGAATGCTATGAACATTCCAGTAATATTTTGAAAAAAATACCTAAATATTATTTTGAGGGTTTTTATAACGTTGCTTGGGCAATGTTAGAAGAAGCAGAACTTTTAAGTAAACAAGAAAAGCAAGAGGAAGCTATAAATAAATATAAAAAAACAATACAAGCTTTCGAAGAAACTATAAGAATCCTAAAAGAAGCTTCAGCAAAGTCTAAAGAACAACCAGAAAAAGAACGAATAGAGAAGCTTGAAAAGGTCGCAGAAGTAAGAATTAATTATTGTTCTGCTAG
>JBHLNR010000280.1:0-3753 GCA_048941385.1 Promethearchaeota archaeon | reverse complement strand
ATTTTCTATTGCGATATTATCCTCTGAGCGAATAACACACTCGAGAGCCTCAATTTTTTTTCCTAATGCTAAATTTACAGTTGCTTTTAAGCCCCATGCTAAGCTCAAATTTGGGTCAATTTCGAGAGCTTTTTCTGCACATTCCATTGCTTTATCATCAAGATTCTTCGATTTATCATAAGAAAACAAAATTATGCATGCAAATCCTAAAAAGCACAACGCATCCTTATGTTTTGGATTAATTTCTAGTACTTTATCTAGATATTGAATTGCCTTCTTACAATTAAGAATGTTTGCTTCATCAAGAATAGGTGAAACTGAAGTAGATGGATCTTTAACCTGACTGATATATACAATACCAAGATAAAAATTTGAATATATATCGTTTTCGTTGAGTGCAATAGCTTCAATTAACTGTTTTTCAGCATCGGTAAACTTCTTTTGAAAAAGGTACACTCTACCGAGATAATAGCTCACTGATTTATAATCTGGTTGCTTTTGGATTACTTTGTGAAACCAGTATTCAGCTTCTGCATAATCTTGTTTCTTGAAGTAAAATATACCAAGATAATACCATGTATCAATATAATTTTTATCCAATTTAATGACTTGGTTAAACTGATATTCAGCATCATCATATTTTTCCAATTCTAAGTATGTACGACCAAGAGCGTGAACCGCATATATGTATTTCTCATCTATTTCAAGTGCCTTTTGATATTGTGTTTCAGCATCAGAGTAGTTTTTTTGAACAAAATACACATTTCCAAGATTATATCGAGTGTATTTATTATTCGGGTCTAATTGTATAGATTTTATGAAATATTTTTTCGCATCCTCATATTTTTTTTGCTCCTGATAAGTACGAGCAAGATAATAATGAGCATCAACGTGATTTTCATCTATATCTAATACTTTTTCATAATAGAACTCAGCATCTTTATATTTCTTTTGCTCGGTGTAAGTGCGAGCTAAATAATAATGAGGATATAAATACTCATCATCTATTTCAATAGCTTTCTTGTACTGGATCTCCGCATCAGAGTAATTTTTTTGAACATAATAGACATTTCCAAGATTATATCGAGCATATTTATAATTTGGATCTAAATTTATTATTTTTTTAAAATATCTTTCTGCTTCGGAATATTGTTCGGTGTAATAACATACCAATCCAAGACTGTTTAATGCATTAATATGATTCTCATCTAATTCTAATATCTTCTTGAAATATAATTCAGCATCGACGTAATTTTTCTGGTTTAAATAATCTGATCCAAGTTTATATAATTCTTCTTCTTGATTTTCCATTATAAAACCATTTTAATTCATGTTTTGTTAAAACATAGTAATCCTATTGTTATTAATTAATAAAAATACTATTGTATAATCCTTAAGTTCTTATTTTTTTTAAATTCTTTAGCATTATAAATAACAAATTTTTATTGGTTTTGAGGAATTTTTTTTAACATTTTCGCAACATAGCCCAATATGGAACGTTCGTCTCTGGAATAATACCTTGTTCAACAATTTCAAAACCAAAATGTTGATATATATCTACGTTTTTTTTGGTACTTGTTTCCAAATAACAGGGTTGATGTAGTTTATCGACCTCTATAAGTTTAGCTCTTAATAATGAACTAGCATAACCTTTTCCCTGATAAACAGGATCTACACCAATAGGGAATAAGTACCAATGAAAGAAATTAGCATACTGCCTATGACATCGTTTCTAACATTTTCCTATAGGTTCATGTCTTTTATTACACTCTTCTCCTAATTCTGGAAAATTCAAATTCAACTCTCTTTCACTTGTCACTTCAGCTTCCCAATATGGAAGCCAAACAGCTACAGCTTCGAGATTTTTGGAGGTACTATACACTTCGCCATATTTGATCCCAAAACGTACCATAAAATCAAAAAGTTTTGGCAGTTTTACGGTTTTATCATCAACATTGGGAAATACATGATTAACTGGTGGATAATCGTAAAATGCTCGAGCAAGCATTTTACCAGCTATTTTAGCTTGTTCCTCAGTTAAACGAATAAGGTAATTTAATTGACTCATTAATATAACATTTTTTTATATTCTTTATTAATTTTTAAAACTAATTTGAAAATTCCATGGAAAAATTAACTTAGCCTAAGAACTCCAGACAAGAAGAGTTGAGCATGAGACATGAGTAAGATATTTAGGACGTAGGTTATATCGATTAACAGATAAATTTTTATACGTATGATCCCATATCTAGCGTTTCCTATTAGAAGATCAGAAAAGACAAATAAGCTTGACGCGATAACAATGAAATAGCGAAATATTTTTGACCTTTGATTGTACCCAACCCCAAACCAAGATATACAAGCCATTGATCCAATAGCAACAACATAAGGGACTACAATTAATGATTCTGTACCATTCCAAACAAGGATAAAAAATACTAATGGGATGAATATAATCCAAAATATTATAGATATTAAGAAGACTTTACGTAGTTTTGGATTATTTAGTTGAGCTGAGGGGCTAATAATAATTATTCCTGAAAAAGCAATTATCAAGGATATTTGCATTAAAAGATAAATTATCATTCCAATGATAAAGTTGTAAGCAATGAGAATAGTGGCGATAAGTCCAACGATCATTGCGATAATCATCCAGTTTAAAAAGCGGAGTGGATTAAGTTGACTATTTTCTACAGGATTTGTCTTCTGAATGATTTCTTCAAAATTTTTTGAGTCTATTGAATAAAACCTTATAACACATGTGGAAATTGTTATTAAGATACTAGCAAACCAGGCAATAATTAAAATTTTTGATCCTTGAATCTGATTAATAATTTCTGAGATTAAAATCATGACAAAACTTGAGATTCCTAAGATAATGGGCAAAATTCTTTTTTTTGATTGTTTATAGTTCAATTAATTATCTCCTTAATCGTACAATTACAGGAATATATTCGTGAAATGATTCAAAAATTTAAACGTTCCCAAAAAAATCGCATTTTAGCCTAATTAAATAAGAATTTATCTCTTATTTTATTAAAAATTTAATGAAAACATTTAATTTTTTGAAAATTAAAACATAAAATGTGTGTAATGGTTTTAAATGGCTATAAGAGAACAGAAGAAATGCTTAAAGATTGGGAGAAAGAATTCTTAGCCGGTCATCGTTGGGGCAGATTAAAAGCGTGGTTTCCAAAGAATCATCTTTTGGATGATAGTACAGTAAGTAGTAAACTTACACATCTTAGAACTCTTTGGAATAAGATTCAGCCACTTGATGACGCATGTGAGAACATTTTAAAGAGTATACTTGCTCTTGAGATATGTAATTGGAATCTAGAGGAAAGTATACTTAATATTTGTAAAGCAATAGGTGAAAAAAGAACACCGACAATTCCGATTGGGCACTTAGATTCAATCACAATTGAACGTTGGAAGAGGTTATGGGCATATTATCTAGCTCTCCGTAATTGGCTTCTATTTCAGAGAATAAACAGTTATGAAGTTCTTCAAAACTTGTGTGATCCTGGTGGTTTAGTAATGAGAAAGATTTCTAATTTACTTGGTGAAAGAAACCAATTAAAGGAATTGTATGTGGAGCGTCTTTGTCTTTTATTTGAATTTTGGCTTGGTGGACAATCTACAATTGAAAAAAAACATCAATTGGTAGCTCACCATGCTGCAGTAAAAGCAATTGAAGAAGAAATCCTGAAAGAAGATCCAGAGAATGATATTCTGGTGGCAATGAAATTT
>JBHLNR010000075.1:0-15739 GCA_048941385.1 Promethearchaeota archaeon | reverse complement strand
TGGCTTCTGCGGTTAAAGTAATTATTCCTTTTTCTCCACTATATTCATGAGTACTATAGATTTGCATTAACGTTTTTTCTGATATATTAATCTCTGCTGGATATTTTAGCTTAATTTCTGTGCCAATTCTCTCATCCCATTTCATTAATGCTAATCCGATTGGTTTGTTTTCATGTTCCATTGGAGCTTCATAGATTCTTTTTCTATCTATTTTTTTCTTCTTATCTTTTTCAATAGTTATTCCAAATGTTTCTTCTAGAGAGAGCCCAATTTTATTCCAATCATTGTTTAATATTTCCCCGACAAATATTGCTTTTTCGCGATAAATGAGTGAATCAGAAATAGCTTTATCTCCTTTTATTGCCTTTTTCATTTCTCTTACTTTTTTTACAAAAGAGGGTATTCTTGCATTCTGAATAACTCGATATCCTACTAAACTAATAGTGAGAGCAATTATGGCAGATGAAATTAACAAGAAATAAAAAGTAGGTATCCCTGGTAATATTTGCTCCATCTCTACTACTATCGTTATTCTAATTTCTTCTGGGTTATAATCGACTTTAGAAATTGTAATGGTTCCTCTAAGTGTTTTTGAGGCAAAAAATGCATCTACGTTGTTTGTACTGAACTCATATGAGTAAGTACCATTGCCATTCTCGAAAAATTCATAAGTATTCCCTCCGACTGTCAATTTTACTGTTGCATTTATGATCCAAATACCTCCTTGTGTAGGATCTGTAAGATTTATACTTATTATCACTTTCTTACCCTGAATTACATTAGTTTGTCCATCTTGAAGATTTTCACTTAAAACATATACAATATCCCTTTTTATGATAGAAAGAAGGATCATCCCATTCTTGAAATCATAATTATCCTTATCTAAAACAAGAATGAGTAAATAATCTCCAATTTTTCTGGTTTCAGTGTCAAAATCCAATATATATTTATTTTCTAAGGTAGTATATACATTACCTTGACCAGTTTGATTTACTTCACCATTCTGATCATAGCTCTCCCAGATAAAATATTGAATGTCTAAATTTGTTACTTTAGCACCACTTATTTCATCAATATAAATAAAGGTAAAATTCAGCACATCCTTCACGTATATTGTTTCTATTTTTCTGAAAAATTCTGATGACCCATTTAACAGGGTAGGACGGGGAAGTACAAATAATTTAAGATCTTTAGTTGCTGCTTGATAATGATCCTTATCGAATGTGAATCTAACTGTATAATCCTTAGCATTAAGTGCTGATGTATCAAGTGTCTTTAAATAATATCCTAACCCTGAATTGTATTTAACTGTTCCATACATCGAAGGTGCTCCAATGATGGTGTAGCTCAGCGAGCCTATGATTTCGTAAAATATAGTTCTTAAGTATTTGGCTGAAAGAAATAGACTAAAATTTACAGGAAAAGATGTTTGAATTACCGCTTGGTATATTTGGTTTTTATTAAACCCTACTAACGAAAAACGTCCAGTTCCTGTTCCATAGTCTGAAATACTATAAGTTTGACCTCCAATTGTAATATTCATGTTCACATCTGATGGGAAATAATAAGTTGAGCCGCTTCTAATTCCCGAAACTGATATATATATTTCATCTTCAATCCAACTATCATCAACTGCATTAACTTCAAAAATTCCCCCATTACTTATTCCTTGTTCTGATTTTGTAAGATTATAGGTTTCCAAAGTTTGAGTTTTATAAAATTCTTGAATATATTCTATTTTTATGACTGTATCAAAGATAACATTAGGGAAGCTTTCTATTGAAAATAAGAATTGATTTCCTATAGGATAAACAATTCTGTCATCAATTGTCAAAATACCATTTCCATTTGAATCACCAGAATTCAATGAATATTTAAATCCCTCGTTTGTAGTAATGTTTACATTTGTGAGTGTTGATAAATCTACTTTACTCCAGTTGGAGGTGTAATAACAATTTGAGATCTCGAAAGTAACGTTATTAATTGCCCATCCTTCCACTTCAGCGATAAGTGATATCTCATTACTAACGTTAAATTTTGAGTATTGTACGTTGAGAGAATCTCTGATAAAATATGCATCTACAACAATATCAACAGTATTTATAAATGAACCCCCAATTAAAAATTCGAAATTATTATTATTGGTAGGACTCGCATAGTTTAATAAAAGGGTGATTCCTGTCCATGTACCTTGAGTGTAATCCCAACCACTAGTATTATTATCGAATATATAGGAAAAGGCACCGTAAGGATCATCAATAGTAATATTAATGTTTGAAATATCAGTGTTCCATGTAATATCATAGATATTAAAGACGATTTTAGATAGGTTCCATTGATGTTGAACATCAGAAATCATAAAATTAAACTCATGATCAACGCTCTGAAAAGGAGCATTTATTATAGAAAGTACTTCCGAATTTTGACCATAAGAGTTCAATGTAAAATCAACATTTTCTTGCCAATATGCAGATGATCCAGAATCATCATTATCTGATTGATTTAGTCCTATATGTTTTTCTGTAACTTCTAGTTGGAGAATTAAATCAGAAGGAAGTGAATATCCAGATTTATAAGCAGAAATAATGATAATATACTTCTCATCACTATTAATTTGTGTTGTATCTAAATTTACAAAATACCTCCCTATATTACCAGTTTCTTCTGACAAGGTACCAGAAAGAGCAATATCTCCACCTAATAACAATTCAAATGTAATGGAATCCGCATATGAGGGACCCAAAAGGTGTTCATAACCTGTTTCTACTTTACTTACATTAAATAATGTCCTTAGCTTTATTAATAACCCCCATTCTACATCTATATAATCCGTTGGATTTAATGAGATTAGTTCAGTTTGGAATAAATCAAGATCGATCAAAATTCTTAGTTCTAAGGAATCTTTATTTACGACTGTAAAACTATAGTTATAAACCGTAGCAGGACCTCCGGGTGTTTCGTTGAATTGTCTATTTACCCCAAAAAATTCAATTTGTATACAATAATCTCCGCCTATCCCTGAAGAATCTAACCACCGCAATGTCGCTTCTCCATTGAGATCTGTAGTTAAGTTAACAATACTTGCACCTAGAGGATTATCTATTGTTAACTTAAGCTTAGCTCCGCTAACGGGATTTATAGGGGCATTGATAGTAAGCAGCTTGAACTCTATAGTTGTGAGATCTACTTGAACTTGTATAGTTTCATTTTCCGTAGTAATATCCCCTGTTGCAAGGGTGAGTGTGGAAGGACTATACCTAACATCCTCATAATATATAGTATAATTATATTCAGAAGGAGGGGCATCCACCCAACGGAATGTTGTATGCCCCGTAGGATCTATAACACATTTTTGAAGTATATGGGTATCATTTCCAACCATAATCCACCCTGATTCAACTGGATCAGTATCAAGATCAATCACTTCAAAGAAATGAGATGTCACGTCGCAAATTAAAGTAATAATTTGAAACGGAATGTCAAGCATTATAGCTTGAGATGTAATATTCACAAGTTTTGTTATATTTGCAATACTTGAACTTATGGTTGCGGTGAAATTATATTCTCCAGCAATAATATCTATAAAACTTACAGTACCCTGATCATTGGTTATATCACTTTTGATTAAATCAACATTCTGATACATTGTAATAATAACATTTGGTAGAATATTCCCATATAAATCTACAGCGTTGATTTGAGCATCGACAAATACCACCGGTTTTGAATACTCCTCATCGCCTACATTATAAAAGGTATTAGGATTATATTGGTTATTATATTCCGTAGCAACCCAACCATTAGTTCTTGGGGTTCCTGAAACACGGAATTCATCTAAGAATCCTTTAAAACTATTAAAACTACCTAAATAAAAAGAACTTGAATCTACAATCAAAGGAAAACCACCAATGAATTCACTGGCATTTAATACACCATTCCTATATGCCCGCAAATAGTTTCCATCATAAGAATAGGTAATATATGTCCATTGTTGTCGATAGACATGCACACTTAGATATGTAGTCCCATATGTCGAAAATTGAATATCTGCTTGATATCTCCCTTCCCCTGGAGACATTCCACCTATACGATAGAGTCGGGACATCCTTACTGAAGAAAGTTTGTAGAATACTGGACGATCCGTCATTGATACCCATTCAGCATCCGATTCATAATTTGCATAGAGCCAAAAAGAAAATGTAAACGTACTATCTCCATCAAAAAATTCCGATCCCCCATCAATAATGATTCGGTTATCCCCATTACCTAAGAAATTCCTAGAACCATCAATTTGACCTGCTTTTAAAAATGCTGTGCCAAATGGAGTACCGTGATAATTATTCGATGTTGAGTCTTTAATATAATTACCAGATCCAGACGGTTCATTAAGATGCCATACCGATTGATATGCAACCCAAACTCCTTCTTGATTTTGACGTGAACTCATAGTTGAATTCCCATAATGCATAGTAATATTTGTATCAATAACAGTTGACAAAAAGGGGATACGGACCCATGCTATTAACTGTGCTTGAAAACCACTATAACTCTGATTAAAGAGTTCGATTTGGTGATCCAACCATTGTCCATCTATTGAAAAAGCAATATCATCACCGTCACTTTGTACATCAAACCGTAAATCCTCATCTAATATAGATAATAAGAAAGGAAAATTAATGTGACTACCGGTACCATTAACTTTCGTATGATCAATTGTTATAACTTTATGATAATCAAAATCAAGCGCATTTGGAGGGTCTTCATTTAATACATTTTCCTCTCCAATCGTGCCAAATGTAGTAGGGTCCTTTTGATTATCATATTCGGTTTTTAACCAATCATCTGATCTTATAGTTGATGAGATTCTTACCTCATCAATGATTGCATCTATTGGTCTATTTCCTGTAGGACTATTCCCAATGGTTATTGGCCAACTATTTTCACGCAATGGTCCAGTTTTACTTAATGTATTAACTGTATTTCCATCTAGAACAAGATATATATTAGAGCCATCATATTTTATTGTCATTAGATACCATGTATCAGTTACGAGATATCCCGATGGATCTGTAGCTTCTAGGGTAGATGTGCCGGTACCATCATTTGTTCCTGTTTTTATTCTTCCTCTTAAGTTATAGGGGCCATCTGTGCCCATGTCATATGTTCCAAGCATCCACACATGATATTCTGTACCATCACTTGTTCCTGAATTTTTAGATAAAATACGAGCATCACTATATCCCGACCAAACTGAATCGAATGATTCGTATTTTACCCAAGATTGAATCGTTATTTGATACCCAGAGATGCTCCAAGTCCCGATATTGATGTTATCACTTCCATCATCATGTTCAAAATCCTGACCATCACCTATTATACCAGAAGCATCTACTGAACCAGTATTCGTTCCATCCCGATTATTGGAAGTGGAATCTAAAAAATCATCATCTAAATGATAGACTGCTGCATAACCACTATCCCAAACACCTTCGGGATCTTCTCGAGAATCCATTGTAGAGTTACCATAAAACATCGTAATTACTGTGTCTTTATAGGTGTATAAATAAGGAATTTGAACCCATACTTTTAGCTCTGCATGTGTTGTGTTATACGCTTGATTGAAAAGTATTATCTCATGATCTAACCAATCTCCATCAACAGCAAATGCTATGTCATCTCCATCAGGTTGAGCGTGATATTTTAAGTCCTCATCGGTAAAAGAAAATAGAAAGGGAAAATTAGTATGAACACCCGTTCCTGTAACTTCATTTTGATCTATAGTTATTAATTTATAATAAGCGAAATAATTAGCATTTGGGGGTTCCCAAACCACATCTTGTTCTACTCCAATTGTATAAAAACTACTTGGATTATATTGATTATTGAACTCAGTTTCAAACCAATAAGAAGAACGAGCATTTGAAGATATCCTGAACTCTTCTATATAAGCCCCAATTGGATCAGTATGATCAGTATCAGAACCGAGGTTAAAACCTGTCCAACTAGAAGAAGTTCCTAAAGCTTCTTCATCATAGTCGTCTCTAATTAGTGTGCCGTTAAGATAATGCTTTTGACGTCCGACGGAACCTCCTTGCCATGTCATAACAAAATGGTAATATTGGTCTAGCCAAGTAATAGTACTTTCAGTTGAACTCACATTACCTAGATTATTGCGAATTCTTGTCGAAATCCTATTATCTTCTAATAACCGCAGATCTGGGTAGCTCCATCTTGCTGAAAGATATCTTTGATAAGCATCAAATAACTGAGGATGAAACCACATTTCAAGGGAAAGAGAAGATGTTGGATTTGAAAAACCAGATGTTATTTCAAAGTATTGAGTATTTACACTATCGAATTCTATTGCTTTTCCAATAATTCCATTTACAAGATCTCCAGAAACAAAACCAGTACCAGGTGTTAAATCATAGTCATTAGAAGTACTATCTAAAAGAGACGAAGAACTAGGATCTTGATTCATATGGTATACCGCTTTATAATTGCTATCCCATACGCCTTCTGGATTTTGTCGAGAGCTCATCGTAGAATTCCCATAATACATCCGAATTAAAGTATCAATATTTACTGATAATGCAGGAAGTCTCATCCATACAACTAGTTTCGCATGTGTTCCATTGTAATTTTGGTCAAAGACCTCAATTTCATGATCCAGCCAGACATTATTTAGTGAAAAAGCAATATCATCTCCATCTGATTGAGTATCAGAATGTAGATCTGTATCATAAACAGAAAATAGGAAAGGAAAATTAATATGACCAGACGTTCCTGATACTTGATTATGATCTATGGTTATGACTTTATAGTATTGAAAATAATGTGCCTTAAAGGGAGCACTTATCTTTGGTCCCAATTCTGTTTTATCATTAGTTTCTTCAACGTCCTGATTATTAAAATTAGTTATAAATACATTGGAAAATAAAGGTGAGCTAAGTATCAACGGAAATATCAATACGAACAATAAGATAATTAAAACTTTAATTCTCTTTTTAATTGTTATGAGTTGATTTCTCCTTGTTTTCATTTCTGATCAATTTATTGTTTAAAATAAGTTTGTGTAAATATGTAAAACATATATTTAGAAGATAATAGTAAATTCAGATATATATATTTAAAGGATGTATGTGATATCGTTTGATTTAGTTTTTACGGATAAGATTAAGAACAAAAAAGGAAAAAAAAATAATGGTTATTTTATCGTTTTTTTTCAGATTTTAGCAGATAATAAGTATCTTCAAGGATATCAAGATATTCAATTAAAGCTCTTTTAACTTTAGATTTTTGTTCATAAGCTTCTTTTATAGATTTCAATAAATACTTGGGAAAGATATAATCGATATAACAATCTGAAATAAGAGCATAATATTCATTATTTTGATCGTCATGAAAAACTTTTATCATCTTATTATCCCAAAGTATTTTTAAAACAGTATAAATATCATCAACACCTCTAGTTCTGAGTTTCTGAAGGTCATCTCTAGTTACAATAGCATTTCTTAGAAGTTTTAATGTCTCATAAACCTGAGGATTAATTAAAACTTCAGAAATTCTTAGGTTATCTTCTTCTGTAGGACGATAAGTTTGGAAAAACTTTTTAACATCATTCGGATATTCTTTTGCGAATTGAGATGGTAAACCGTAGCTTGTTGGTTTTTCAAGCAATTTAAGAGGAGGTATTCTTGCCATAAAGATATCCTTAGTAAGAAAAATAAGCTCAGAGGGAATTTCCTTAATAGAACTCACTTTTAAAATCTCTGATTTAATCATTTCACTAAAAATAGTATCTAAATCAAAGAAACCTTTTGTTTGTTTATCCTTAAGCCATATTGTCAATTCAGATTTAATTGCCAAACCTTCATCTCTTAAAAGATTTAGAATCAAATGTTTGATTTTGTTTTGGTAAGTGAGGGCAAGCATTTGTTCATGGTTAAGTGAAGGGTATAATGATAAGCGCTGGAAAAGAGAGGGTAGCATTTGATTATAGGTATCATCTTCAATATAAACTAAGAGGTTAGTTAAAACCTCAGCAATTCCTCCTTCATAAAGATCAGGATCATCATCCAAATTTAAAAGTAAAAGTAAATAATATCCTTCCTCTGGTCCCGTATAATAGGAAAGGATATTGGTAGCTTCTGCGGTTAAAGTAATTATTCCTTTTTCTCCACTATATTCATGAGTACTATAGATTTGCATTAACGTTTTTTCTGATATATTAATCTCTGCTGGATATTTTAGCTTAATTTCTGTGCCAATTCTCTCATCCCATTTCATTAATGCTAATCCGATTGGTTTGTTTTCATGTTCCATTGGAGCTTCATAGATTCTTTTTCTATCTATTTTTTTCTTCTTATCTTTTTCAATAGTTATTCCAAATGTTTCTTCTAGAGAGAGCCCAATTTTATTCCAATCATTGTTTAATATTTCCCCGACAAATATTGCTTTTTCGCGATAAATGAGTGAATCAGAAATAGCTTTATCTCCTTTTATTGCCTTTTTCATTTCTCTTACTTTTTTTACAAAAGAGGGTATTCTTGCATTCTGAATAACTCGATATCCTACTAAACTAATAGTGAGAGCAATTATGGCAGATGAAATTAACAAGAAATAAAAAGTAGGTATCCCTGGTAATATTTGCTCCATCTCTACTACTATCGTTATTCTAATTTCTTCTGGGTTATAATCGACTTTAGAAATTGTAATGGTTCCTCTAAGTGTTTTTGAGGCAAAAAATGCATCTACGTTGTTTGTACTGAACTCATATGAGTAAGTACCATTGCCATTCTCGAAAAATTCATAAGTATTCCCTCCGACTGTCAATTTTACTGTTGCATTTATGATCCAAATACCTCCTTGTGTAGGATCTGTAAGATTTATACTTATTATCACTTTCTTACCCTGAATTACATTAGTTTGTCCATCTTGAAGATTTTCACTTAAAACATATACAATATCCCTTTTTATGATAGAAAGAAGGATCATCCCATTCTTGAAATCATAATTATCCTTATCTAAAACAAGAATGAGTAAATAATCTCCAATTTTTCTGGTTTCAGTGTCAAAATCCAATATATATTTATTTTCTAAGGTAGTATATACATTACCTTGACCAGTTTGATTTACTTCACCATTCTGATCATAGCTCTCCCAGATAAAATATTGAATG
Organism: Promethearchaeota archaeon; assembly: GCA_048941385.1. Lineage (GTDB taxonomy): Archaea > Asgardarchaeota > Lokiarchaeia > Sigyniarchaeales > SOKP01 > Loki-b32. The sequence goes on along the minus strand of JBHLNR010000075.1, from coordinate 6,558 downwards.
TCTAAATTTGTTACTTTAGCACCACTTATTTCATCAATATAAATAAAGGTAAAATTCAGCACATCCTTCACGTATATTGTTTCTATTTTTCTGAAAAATTCTGATGACCCATTTAACAGGGTAGGACGGGGAAGTACAAATAATTTAAGATCTTTAGTTGCTGCTTGATAATGATCCTTATCGAATGTGAATCTAACTGTATAATCCTTAGCATTAAGTGCTGATGTATCAAGTGTCTTTAAATAATATCCTAACCCTGAATTGTATTTAACTGTTCCATACATCGAAGGTGCTCCAATGATGGTGTAGCTCAGCGAGCCTATGATTTCGTAAAATATAGTTCTTAAGTATTTGGCTGAAAGAAATAGACTAAAATTTACAGGAAAAGATGTTTGAATTACCGCTTGGTATATTTGGTTTTTATTAAACCCTACTAACGAAAAACGTCCAGTTCCTGTTCCATAGTCTGAAATACTATAAGTTTGACCTCCAATTGTAATATTCATGTTCACATCTGATGGGAAATAATAAGTTGAGCCGCTTCTAATTCCCGAAACTGATATATATATTTCATCTTCAATCCAACTATCATCAACTGCATTAACTTCAAAAATTCCCCCATTACTTATTCCTTGTTCTGATTTTGTAAGATTATAGGTTTCCAAAGTTTGAGTTTTATAAAATTCTTGAATATATTCTATTTTTATGACTGTATCAAAGATAACATTAGGGAAGCTTTCTATTGAAAATAAGAATTGATTTCCTATAGGATAAACAATTCTGTCATCAATTGTCAAAATACCATTTCCATTTGAATCACCAGAATTCAATGAATATTTAAATCCCTCGTTTGTAGTAATGTTTACATTTGTGAGTGTTGATAAATCTACTTTACTCCAGTTGGAGGTGTAATAACAATTTGAGATCTCGAAAGTAACGTTATTAATTGCCCATCCTTCCACTTCAGCGATAAGTGATATCTCATTACTAACGTTAAATTTTGAGTATTGTACGTTGAGAGAATCTCTGATAAAATATGCATCTACTACAATATCAATAGTATTATTAAACGTACCCCCAATTAAAAATTCGAAATTATTATTATGAGTAGGACTCGCATAGTTTAATAAAAGGGAGATTCCTGTCCATGTGCCTTGGGCGTAATCCCAACCACTATGAGTATCGTTATAAAACACAAACGAAAATGAACCATAAGGATCCGCAATAGTGATATTAATATCTGGGATATCAGCGTTCCATGTAATATCATAGATATTAAAGATGATTTTAGATAGGTTCCATTGATGTTGAACATCAGAAATCATAAAATTAAACTCATGACCAATACTCTGAAAAAGAGCATTTTCAATCGTAATGACTTCCGAGTTTTGTCCATAAGAGTTCAATGTCATATCAACATTATCTTGCCAATATGCAGATGATCCAGAATCATCATTATCCGATTGATTTAATACAACTTCAATTTCCTGAATATTTAGTTGAAGAATTAAATCAGAGGGAAGGGTGTAGCCCGATTTATGAGCTGAAACGATTATTAAATAGCTTTCATCCTGCTCAATATCTTTTGTATCTATCTCTATATAATGTCTACCTTCATTCCCTATTTCTTCCAAGAATGATCCAGATTGAATAATTGTGCCCCCAAGTAACATCTTATAAGTCACTGAGTCAGCATAAGTAGGTCCTAATAGATTTTCATAACCTGTTTCTACTTTGCTTACATTAAATAATGCCCTTAGCTTTATTAATGACCCCCATTCTACATCTATATAATCCGTTGGATTTAATGAGATTAGTTCAGTTTGAAATTTACTTAGATCGATCAAAATTCTTAGTTCTAAAGAATCTTTATTTATGACTGTAAAACTATAGTTATAAACTGTAGCAGGTCCTCCAAGTGTTTCGTTGAATTGTCTATTTACCCCAAAAAATTCAATTTGCAAACAATAATCTCCACCTATCCCTGAAGAATCTAACCACCGAAGTGTCGCTTCTCCATTGAGATCTGTAGTTAAATTAACAATACTTGCTCCTGAAGGATTACCGACTGTTAATTTAAGCTTTGCACCACTAACAGGCGTTATTGGTGTATCAATAGTAAGTATTTTAAATTCTACAGTCGTGAGATCCACTTGAACTTGTATAGATTCATTTTCCGTAGTAATATCTCCCGATGCAAGGTTGAGCGTAGAGGGGATATAATTTATATCCTCATAATATATAGTATAATTATATTCAGAAGGAGGGGCATCCACCCAACGGAAGGTTGTATGCCCCGTAGGATCTATAACACATTTTTGAAGTATATGGGTATCATTTCCAACCATAATCCACCCTGATTCAACGGGATCAGTATCAAGATCAATCACTTCAAAGAAATGAGATGTCACGTCGCATATTAAAGTAATATTTTGATAGGTACTGTCAAGTAAAATGGCTTCACTAGTAATATTAACGAATTCAGTTATATTTGCAATACTTGAACTTATGGTTGCGGTGAAATTATATTCTCCTTCGATAATTTCAGTAAATAACACAGAACCACCATCATCAGTAATACCACGTTCCTTTAATTGAGTATATTGATACATTGAAATTGTTATATTAGGTAAAGTATTTCCATATAGATCTCTTGCTGTAATTCGAGCATCTACGTATACCAAAGGTTTTAAGGATTTTTCTGAACCTATTGAATAGAATGAAGAGGGATCATATTGATTATTATATTCTGTAGCAATCCAATCACCTGATCTTGCTACATTAGAAATACGAACTTCATCAATTGTACCATTAACATATGAAGTGCCACCTGCATCAGATCTTCTAGCTATACGAACCGGTAAAGAAGGATCGTTCATTGATGGTGGAACCCCAATTGTTATTGATGCCACTTCAGTTCCATTAAAAAACAATTTGGAATATTCATTTGGTTTAAAAACGCCTACAATATGATACCATTTATTAACCCTTACTCGCTCATAACCTGTGATTGTTGTACTAATGCCGTCTGGTGAATATCGAAACATAGCCCAACCATCAGGAGCAATACCTGCATCATCGTCAAAACTGATATCCCATCCTCTTGAACCACTTCCGCCACTTTTTACGACTAAATAATCATTACCTACAAAATTTACTTTAAACCAAGCTTGAACTGTAATTTCACCTGTAAGTTGAATTTCTCCAGGATTTCCAAAATCTATATAATCATTAGCCCCATCAAAATCTAATGCATTTCCAATCATACCAGAGACTTGGTCTGATGGAGTCATTGAACCATAGGAGATACCATTACTATTAGGAATCGTACTATCAATTATCTGTGGGGGTATCCCAGAAGGATCATTATTTAAATGCCAAACACCTACATAACCAGAATTCCATACCTGCAATGGCTTTTGTCGCGATGTCATCGTTGAATTACCATAATATATACTAACGTTAGTATCATGATCTGTGGACAAAAAGGGGATTCTTATCCATACATCCAATTGAGCATGAGTTCCACTGTAGCTCTGATTAAAGATTTCTATCTGATGATCAAGCCATTGGCCATCCAAAGAAAATGCGATATCATCTCCATCATTTTGTACATCATATCGCAAATCCTCATCAAGGATTGAAAGTAGAAAAGGAAAATTAACATGGCTACCAGTTCCATTAACTTTTGTATGGTCAATGGTTATAATTTTATAAAAATTAAAGTATTCCGCATTAATTGGTTGAGTTGAGACTAATTGTTCACTCCCTAAAGTATAAAACGAGTTTGGATCAAACTGATTGTTATATTCTGTTAAAATCCAATTAGAAGATCTTTCTATATTAGATACTCTTATTTCATCAAACCTTCCTAGAACATGAGTTCCAGGATAATAATTGTTGCCTCCCCATAACCAATCATCGAGATTAGCTAATTGAGTCCAATATGTGGGTACATTTTCAACGGTCAAAATCAAGGAAATACCATCTAGATAGATTTTTACGCTTCTTGTAGCATAATTAAGAGTTACTACAAGATATTGCCATATGTTATCAGTAAAGGGATCAGGTGCAAGATTGTAATTCGGACTTGAACCCCACGGGTAAAAAAAACAATTACCAATAGGTTGCACTGCCCATTCAAATGCATCTCGTAAACTTGTTGGGGGCGGAGTTGGATTTAGTACAAAACTATTGGTTTGTGTCAATATTCTCTGATACCTACCATCAGATGCATTAACCCAATTTATCCATAATGATAATGTGCCTTCATCTACAACCGAATCTAAACTTGTACTATCTGGGACAAAAATCATATCGTCATTTCCATCTAATTCAAATCCTTCTCCAATTTGGCATGGGATTAAGTCCATAGCTGTCATAGCCCCTAAAGTTGTACCATCGTTGCTATAGGGACTGCTGTCATATACAGTCCCCGTAGGAGTTTCATCTAAATGCCATACGCCCACGTAATTATTCCATACTGCACTAGGATTTTCTCTTGAAGTCATAGTAGCATTACCATAATACATTGTAAAAATTGTGTCTTCTGTTGCAGATAAGAGTGGAATTCTAACCCAAACTCTTAATTGAGCCTGGGTACCACTATAAGATTGATTGAACAATTCAATTTCATGATTTAGCCAATCTCCACCCATAGAAAAAGCAATATCATCACCATCTGGTTGTGTATGATACTTTAGATCACTGTCAATTATAGATATTAGAACGGGAAAATTAATATGGGTTCCTGAACCTGCAACTTTAGTTGCATCAATAGTTATTGTTTTATAATAAGCGAAATGATCAATATTAGGAGGATCAGAAGTCACAATTTGTTCAGATCCAATTAAATAAAATGATTCTGGATCATCTTGATTTTGAAATTCTGTATTTACCCATCCTGATGAACGAGGTCTGCTGGATATACGAACTTCATCAATTTCTCCATCAAATACCTCCCCTGTCCAAGCTCTATTAAATCCTATATAAAAGGGATTACCATTCGTGCCTAAAGTTCCAATACCGAAGTCATGTTCCCCCATAAACATGCCATTAATATATAATCTTCCTATCGAGGTTGAGCTTTGATAAGCAAAAACAACATGTTGCCATGTTCCTGTTGTACAATACACGGATGTGGCCCATTCGTTATAGGAATTAGAAGGATTTGAAAGACCTATGAAAAATTCACCCCAATCGAGAGCAAAATAGATCATATCATAATTAACCACATCTCCACCACCCCAAGCCCCATCCATTTTACTTACGATGGTCATCCATCTATCATTAGAGTTTGGAAAAATCCATGCTTCTACCGTAAGTTCATTAGATATATCCAAACTTGAATCATCAGGAACTTCAATCCTTTGACCAGAAGAATCAGTAAATCCAATAGAATTGTATATTTGACCAATCTGTCCTAGAACTGGGCTATTAATATCTGTTCCATCATTAGAATATGATGTTGAATCTTTAATTGAATTGGCACCACCGCTTTCCTCATTGAGATGCCATACTCCTCGATAATTAGTTTCCCATACTCCACTCGGATTCTGTTGTGAGCCCATGGTAGAATTACCATAATACATTCTGATAACAGTGTCAATAACACCAGATAAGGATGGAACTCGAATCCATGCTATTAATTGAGCATGAGTTGAGTTGTAAGTTTGATCAAATATTTCAATTTCATGATCCAGCCAAATGTTTTCATAAGAAAAGGCAATATCATCTCCATCTGGTTGAACATCTGCACGTAAATCAGAATCCTTAATAGAAATTAATACAGGAAAGTCAGTATAAGAGACTGATCCTGCTACTTTATTATGATCTATTGTTATAGTTTTGTAATATTGAAAAATAATGGCATTGGGAGGGGAATTCAAGTTTAATCCGTCATCATCAACAGAGTTTTCTGTATCTTCTGGAGTATTAAGTCCTGCCATAGGAAAATTCAGAAAAAGGGGAAAGATTAAAAGAAATAAAAGAATGCTAAGGATGTGAATTTTAGATTTTATAGATTTTCTATAGATTTTCATTCCTAATATTTACTCTTTTTTTAAAATAGTTAAGTTTTGTTAATTAAATTTAATAAAAACATAGACATAACATATATATATATTTAGAGGATCAAATAATAAAGAGAGAATTTTAGTTCTAGATGGTAAAAATTGGTAAAAATTGTGGAATACAAACTTAATAATTATACTAGGAGTATAATACTAAAAGATAAATTATTCTAATCAATTTATTATATAGAAAAAAAATAATCAAAACCTAAAAAAGAAATTTGCTGGTGTTGTGCTATATTACAACAAATCTCTATTTATAAGGATAAGGAACATATATACACGAAGCAATTCGGGGTAGTACAACAAGACATTGTTTTTGATAGAATTATTACTCCAATTTTGGAGGATTCTTTCTCTAAAAGTGTAGATGTTATTGATTATAAGGATTATTACAAATTTAGAATCTCATACCAAAAAGAAAAGAATTACTTAATTTTATTTATTAATAGTATAAATGATACTTTTGATAAAATCAAGAAGGAAC
>JBHLNR010000074.1:0-15740 GCA_048941385.1 Promethearchaeota archaeon | reverse complement strand
GTAAAAATAACTTCTTTTTTTTATTTTTTCTTTCTATATTTGAAATTTTTCCTAAAAATCAGCACATAGAAAGACAACAATTTCTTTAATGAATTTTTTGATATCTTTTAATCGAATTGTCTCATTAACACCATGAGTATTAGAGCCTCCAGTAGCTACTCCACGAAGAATTATTTCTTGAGTATTCAAAATTTGCGCTACAAAACCTACATCAAAAGTCATCGACATTCCTGTTACCTGAACCCTTTCTTCAGGTAAATTGTGTACTAATTGTATAACCTTTTTTATTCGTTGTATTTCTGGACTATTGATATCCACTTTCAGAGGAGGGTAAGAATATTTGAAAGAAACTTTCACATCTAAAGCTTTACTTTTAGTTTTCCCCTTTTCAATAGCCTTGATTATCTCTTCTTTGACGTCCTCAATATTTTCATCAGGTATAACTCGTCTATTGATTATTAGAGTGCAAAGATCAGGGATAATGTTTGATTTCTCACCAGATTTTATAACATCTAGGTTAAATAAAGGTGTCAAATTTTGTTTTTCCTTGGTTTTAGGAATCGGGGAAACCAGGGATATCTTTACTTTGACGCATTTCCACCTTTTTCTTAAGCTTCTTTAGTTCTACTAATATAGGGATCATTTCTTCTAGGGCATTAACACCTAAAAGGCTGAGCCCTGAATGGGAACTTCTGCCGATAGTTTTAACATCAACTTCTAAATCCCCTGCTGTTCCCATTAATATGATGGGTTCAATGGTATAATCCAGCGAAAATATTGTTCCTTTTACATATCCATGTTCTGCTAAATAGCGAATACCTGGATAAAAACCAATTTCTTCATCTGTACAATTGAGGATGTGAATGTTATATTTTGGAGTTAGATTCAATTTTTTTATAATTTCAAGCGCAAGAATTAAACAAATCATTGCTCCTTTATTATCACCAACTCCACGACCATATATCTTTCCACTCTTAATCATTGTCGCTTCAAATGGGGGAAATCTCCACTTTTCAGTTCCTTCATTAAGGGCGGGTACTACATCCATGTGCCCGCAAAAAGTAATCTCCTTAGTTTGACCAAAATCTTTCTTAGCAACAAGATTTACTCGAGGTCCCTCAAGTGGATAGGGAATCTGTTCTATTAATTCATTAGGTACAACAATTTCTTCTAATTCATAATCTAAATTCATAAAATATGGTGAAATAGCATCCACATAGTTGCGATATGTGTTTCCTGGGGGAGTAGTGGTATTTATACTAATTAATGATTTAAACATCTCTATAATTCTATCTTTATCTAATTCTTCCACTTCATTATACATTTGGTCAATATTTATCAAATTTAGTAACCAAACAAGTTTAAATCCAGTTATAAGGGAAAAGCAGTAATAAAATTTAACTATTTTTGAAGGACAAGAATGCTCAAAAACAATTCAATTGAAGTTACCATAATAGAATTCTGTTGCAGTTCTTACAAGTACCTTCATTTATTTGCATATTAATACAGCTTTCATGATATGGAGCTTTACATTCCCTGCAAATATAAATTTTTCCCATATGTTCGGTAAAATCATAACTACAATACACACATTTACTTGTATAAGAAAATTCACCAGCACTATTTACATCTAGTTCAACAATTTGGGAAGTTCCTGTTAGTCCTGCTCCGATCGAAGTAGGGGTTATATAGTTATTTTGTTGAGTTTCTGCTGTTGATTGATAATATGGCTGTTGAGATTGAGTTTGAGGTGTTTGCCAATCAGACACATATCCAGAAGCAGGTTTTTTTGAAAGTCCCATCCTTTGAGACACTTTTTCATCTAAGATATTAGTGAGAATCAAAGCAGATGCATATTTACCTTTCGCACCACCTTTCTGTAAGTGTGTATGACTTATCATATGAATAATCCGCCCTCCCATTTTTCCATAATCAAATTCTACAAGGACCGGAGATTCACCCCACTTATTTTGAATTTCCCATGAATTAATCAATACTCTAACAGCCTCATGATTAATTATCTGGATTGGAAATGATCTTGTTTCTAACCACCAGCGAAATTCACTCTTTTTTGTGTTTTTTGCCGATTGTTTTTGCCATTTACTTTGCTGGATTTCACTTAAAACACCCTCCAAAAAAGGATGGTCTGGTTGAATAATTTGACAAGGTACAACAGCATCAGATGTTTTTGCGCGATTCCATCTAATATACCCCGGAAAAATATTTTCTACGATACTTTGAAGTGCCCAATCAGTAGTTATTAACCATCCACCATTATTTACAAAATCCTTGACTTTTGGGAAAGAAGCATGTGGAATATCACTACCTGGGCATCCTATAAGAACAACATCATATTCTGATAAATTTTCCTTCATGATTTCTCTCTCTTTTACTACATTTTTCACCGAAGCATACATATGTTCTACTACTCTTTTAGGTTTTTCATATCTTCCACTAATTGCTAAAATTTTCCCATGTTTTTCTACTGCTTGGACGACGTCCTTTTTATTCAATGCTTCCATCTTGCGTTTCTTAACTTCTGAATAAATATCTTTCAAACTCATATAAATAGCCTTTAAATAAAATTATAAGGAATTTAGTGTTATTTTATAATTATTATAAAATAAATACTATATATATTTTGAGTGGAAGGGAAGTTTTTGTCAAAATTAAAAGAGTTAGGAGAACCTTCTGAATTTTGGGAATATTTTGAACAAATTACTAAAATCCCTCGGTGTTCAGAGCATGAGGAAAGAGTAAGGGCGTATGTAAATGAAGAAGCCGAACGATTAGGTTTTGAATCAAAAGTAGATAATACAGGAAATCTTGTAATAAGAATTCCTGCAAAACAGAAACAGTTCGAAAAAATTGTGTTACAATGTCATCTGGACATGGTGTGTGAAAAAAATGAAGGAGTTTCTCATGATTTTTCTAAGGATCCACTAGAATTAGAAATCCGAGAAATAAATAATGAAAAATGGGTTACTGCTGTTGGAACTACATTAGGTGCTGACAATGGAGTTGGTATAGCTTACATATTAACCTTAATGAAAAAAATATCTGAAGGAGAATTTTCCTTTAAATCACTTGGATTTGACCTTTTGTTTACTGTTGATGAGGAGAGGGGTCTACGAGGAGCATTTAAAATTGATAATAATTTAATATCAGGAAGTTATCTTATTAACTTGGATGCTGAAGATGAAAATTCTGTAACAATTGGTTGTGCAGGAGGAAGAGTAACTTTTTTTCATATTAAAAAAGAAGTCTTTAAGATAAAAAAGGAAGAAAATCTGATTCCAATAAAGCTTTTTGTATTTGGTTTGAATGGAGGACATTCAGGTGCAGATATTCATTTAGGGAGAGGAAATGCATTAAAAATCATAGGAGAGATTCTTTGGAAGCTAAACAGAAAGTTCAAAATCTTTATCAACTCCATAAATGGGGGTAACAGAACTAATGCAATACCAAGGGAAGCTAGTGCGAATTTATATATTCAAAAAGAAGAACTTTCAGATATAACTGATTTTATAAGGGATCTTATTTCTAAAATCAAAGTTGTTTTTAATGGAATTGACCCCGATTTGGATATTTCTATTGAGCAGCTAGATAATTTCAAAGAAATTAATATTTTTACCAAAAAAATTCAGGATAATATATTAAATCTTCTATATACTTTACCCAATGGTCCTCTTTCTATGCATCCAAAAATTGGAGGATTAGTTTTTACTTCATCAAATTTAGGAGTGATAAATACGGATGATGAAAAAATCGAAATCAAGTTAAGTCAGCGGAGTTTGAGCGAATATTTTAAAATCGTAATTTGGGAGAGAGCTATATCTTTATTTAATTTAACAGATTTGGAGATTGATATTAAAATTGATTCTGATTATCCTGGTTGGCAACCAAATTTCGATTCTACTCTTTTAAAGTTAACGAAGGATGCATTTAAAGAAGAATTCAGTAAAGAGATTGAAGTAAAGGCTATTCACGCAGGATTAGAATGCGGTATTTTGAAGAAAAAATTCCCAAATATGGAAATGATCTCTATTGGGCCCAAAAATGAAATGGCTCATTCCCCAGATGAAAGAATTTCAATCAAATCTGTTGAAAAAATTTGGAATTTCTTGATAACCTTATTAGGAAAGCTAGATTAGAATATGAAATATATACAAAGCAATTTGAAAAAATTATTAAATTGTAATAAATAATTCTTTTATAGTAGATTATGCAAAAACAACCCTTAAATAAGAAAGTACTGAAAAAAGAGGAAATAATTGGCTCTGAGACCGTATTAGAGAAAATTAAAAGGAAGACTCCTTGGGTATTTGGAAAAACCTTTAGAAAACCTAGATTAGATTTTCCTAAATTGAAACTGCCAAGGTTATCACTTCCTATGCCTTCGAGAGCCATAAGTATTATTAGTATATTTATAATTTTATTTATCCTACAAACTGGTATCGCATATTTACTTGTTAGAAAACCACCTGCATTAGGGGCTCAAACACGAGCTACTGGAGAACAAGATCCCATTTTTATACTTACTGACATTAATGAAGCTTTTATAATTGAGAGTATTGTAGCTTCAATCCTAATTTTGTTATGCTCTACTGGATTTGTGCTTCTGTATCAGGCTTCAAAATATGTTTATGATCGTAAAATGGCAGTTACAATTCTTGCAATAGGTGTGTTAACTGTCATAATAACATTTTTTGCACTCCAATTTATTATTGCTGTAAAAACAGGAGTGCTAAAGCAGTGATAAGCGAAATAATATAATGTTATTTAGCGCGACCATGCTTTAAAGAATTAAATAATTTAAAAAAAAAAAGAATAATTTTTAAAGAGATTAACCAGTAAAAGCGTTATAAGCAGCTTCGTCTAGTAAGTTGCCCTTTTCAGCATCCCAGTTTGATGGATCAATTTTGTAGAGCCAAGCTGCGAATGCATCTTCATTAATCTTTTCTGGTTCGTCCATTAAATCAGAATTTACGGCTGTGACTGTGCCTGAGACGGGGCTATAGATATCTCCAACAGCTTTACTACTCTCTACGGTACAATCAATAGGGTCGCTAGTAGGTTCATCACCATCCATTTTTACCTGTTCAAGTTCAGCACCTTCAAGACCTTCAACATCAACAAAAGAAATCTCACCTAACTGTTCAGCAGCATAAGGGGTAATTCCTACTTCTTTTGTTCCATCATCAAACCATTGATGTGTTTTAGTAAACCATTTAGTCATTTTTAACTAACTCCTATTTAATTTGTTTATGACTTTAAATAATATTGAATTAAATAGTATGTTTTAATTAATTAAGGTAAGAATTTAAAATTTTATTATTACGATTACAATCAAATTTGTCGGTTGACATGGTTTTGAGTCTTAAGGATACACTGAATTTCTTTGAAGAGTTCAAAGTATTTTATTATCAAATAATAAATGAATTTGGATTCAATTATCAGGAAGATTGCAAAGCTCGTGATTATTTGGCGCAAATACTTAAAAATAAAAGCCACAATTGGAATTTAAACAATGTTATAAAATCTTTTCAGAACCAAATTGTATCAAAACCAGCAATTCTAATTTATGGTTGTGGTCCTTCATTAGAGATAACTGTTGATGAAATACTGAGAGAAAAAAAAAGAATATTTTTTAATAGATTTACAAACATTGCTGCCGACGGAGCCTCAATCCTTTTACGAGAAAGTGGGATTAGAATTGATGGTACATTTACAGATTTAGATGGAATTACAAAAAAAGAATTTGAATACTCAGATTATAACGTTGTCCATGCACATGGAGATAATATTAACAGATTAAAACACTTTAAAAAAAATATACTCAAATTTCATAATATTATCGGAACGACTCAAGTGGAACCACTGGAAGATGTAATAAGTCCAGGAGGTTTCACAGATGGAGATAGAATTGTTTATTTTATTCACAAATTGATTAGTACCTCACAGAAACTATTTTTTATTGGAATGGATTTTCATGATATAATTGGAAAATATTCTAAATTAGATATTATTGATAATAAGGAAGGTTCTAGGATTAAGAAAAAGAAGTTGAAATATGGAGTTGAGTTATTAGAGTGGATTATATCCAGAATAAAAAATGAAGTATATTTTGTGAATTCTCCGCAGATATCTGATAAATTTAATTATATTTCATTAAGTGATTTTTTACTTATAAACGATTTTTAAAGCATCAAATCTTATAATCTTGAATTCCCCTTGAAGTTATTTTATATAGAAGTCTCTTTTCTGAAAGATTTAATGAGTTAACTAGTTGAGCATAATTAGTATCATTATCTTTTTTACTCAAATAAATATATTCAGAAAAATAATGATTTAAAAATTGATTTCCAACAGGTATCTCTCTAATGTTTCCCCTTTTAGAGAAATTAGAAGCAACCTGAGAGGTTACTATCGTAATTAAATTATATTCAATAGTGAGTTCATTAATCTTATTTAAAATATTAATAAAAGTATTTTTGGCCCTATTAAAAGAAATTTCTTTATTACTTAAATCAGATCTAAAGTGGTTGTTAATAGAATCAATTATTAATAGCCCACCACCTACCTTTTTGAGCAGATCATTAAATTCCCTTAATGCAAGCAAGAGTGCTGAATTGCTCATAATTTTTGACACTATAATAGTTTTAAGCAAGCTATCAATCTCAGGAATAGATGGAACTAATAATTCTTTTAGTCTTTCAGGGCGAAAAGTGTTTTCAGTATCGAAAAAAAATATGAATTTGGTTTTTTTCTTTTTAATGATGTTAATAAAGTAATTATACGCCTGAATACATAATTGGTGGCATAACTGAGTTTTACCAGTTTTATTTGCTCCAAATATTAAATATTTTTTCCCTGGAGAAAAACCACCACCTATTACATCATCAAAATTTTTAGAGCCTAGTTGAATCATTCTTTTATCTTTTTGTAAATTTTGAGATTCTGAAATAATATGATCAGCTGTTATGATTTGAATTTCTTTTAATTTTAAAATTTCATGAAGACACATTTATATGTATTAAGGTTATTTAAGTTTAAATATAGTACGTAAATACTTTTTTAAACAATAATAATACTTCTAAGAAGTCAAACTAAAAACGAAAAATTAATTTAAAAATAAATATAAGATTATTATCATAATGCTTAAAATGGATTAATTTTATCCAGAATATTTATGAAAACACAATAGTATTCCAAAAAAATGGCTAAAAAGAAAAAAGAGACTTGTCCTTATTGTGGAAAGAGTTTTGCTTATTTATCACGTCACAAATGTAAGATAAAAGAAAAGGTTGAAGGCCCAATCGATGAAAAATCAGATGTTGAACGAAGAATTGAAAGAATAGAGGAAAAAAAGAGAGAATTTAAGCGTTCACTACATAAAAACGAAAAGGGAATATTAGATATTATTAATCGAGAAAAAGAAATCTATTTTAATGACCTTTTAAAATTAAGTGAAATTGAATCCAATGAATTAGAGGAAATTTTGGATGTTTTAGCGTTACAGTCAAAAGTAAAAATCAAAAGAGAATTAGTTGATGCATCTTGGACAAAGCTTATTAATTCAATTGAAGAGATAGATGTCAAGGTAAAAAGTGTTAAAATTGATAAAGAACGGAAAGATTTTATATGGAATATGTTTTCCAGACAACCTTGTTTTATCTGTCCTTTTCGAAGTAAGTGTAATGATACTAATATGGATCAATTCAACCCAATGCATTGTCCCTGGTTAACTGAATGGATAGAAATCACATCACAGGGAAAAGAATATAATATAAATTTTGATGAAATAGAAGAACGTTTACAAGATATCTAATTATTTTTTCTGCATCCCCACAAGATAGATTTCATTGCTCTTTTTTTTAGAGGAAATAGGTTTAAAAGACCTCATTATTCTGAATAAAGGCTTTGTTTTGCTTACTAGTTTATTGAAATCAGATCCTTGAAATGTCTTCATTACTAAAACACCCTTAAATTTCAAATAATCTTTTGCTAAATCGAGAATTTTATAGCACAGGTTAATTTGATTTATATGATCTGTAAATTTATTACCAGATTTGTGTATTGAAGCATCAGATAACATTAAATCTATTTTATCATGAAAATAAGATTTAACTTCCTCTTGAAATTCAGCATTTGTAAAATCTATTTGTAATACAATAACATTTTCTATAGGTGATACTTTTTTGACATCAACACCCATAATTTTATATTCATTTCGATGGTAATGCTGATCATTATATTTAATTAAATTTTCTTCAGCAAAACTTTTGGAAACTTGGAGCCAAGACCCGGGAGCACAACCTAAGTCTAAAATATAAAAAGCTCTTTTAAAAATATTATAACGTTTTTGAATTTCTAATAATTTGTACGCTGATCTTGCTCTGTAACCTTCTTTCTTAGCCTTTTGATAATGAGCATCTTGCTTATGGTTTGTTTTTTTGTTTGTCAATTTACTCTATTTTTTGCCTAATTGTAATAATATATCTTTAATTGAAATTATATCCATATTAGTCTTAATTGATAAGAAATCAAAATGAGTCCTTGAAATTTTATAACCTTTTTCCTTGATTAACTTAATTATTTCTTCTAATTTCGGAGTATTTGAGATTTTTAATACCTTACTTAATTTATGAATATTATAATAGAATGGAGGTTTTTCTATCTCTCCCTTAATAAGGTGTAATAATTTGTGAATTCGATTTTTGTTATTATAATTAAATTGTTTATTTAATTCAATCATTTCATTAATGAAATTGGCATCATGGAGTTCACCATTCCAGATTGGTCCCGCATAATCGATATTGGTTTCTTTTTTACAAAATGGGCAACCTATCGGCATTTTCAAATTCTCATCCTTCAGAACTGAGCGAAATCCACAATTATTACAATGGAAAAAATACCTATATTCTTTAAAGAAATGTGTAATTTTTTTTCGATTTTTAAATGTTAAACAGTACACTCGTATAAAATGTGAAGTATAAAATGTAAGAAGGGGTATAATTCCCATGTTGTTCATATTTGCGATTCTTGAGATAAAATATACTAAAATACGAGCACCAATTTCTTTACAATACTCTGTATGTAAGGGTTTAGACATATATTTGCGAATACAGCTTAATGGTCTTACCCCAAAAAGGACTGCTGTATCGGTAGCAGTGATACATAGTAATCCATTTATTCTTTTTATCGCTTTAAAAGCAGCATCCAAATATAAATTAGGAGTTCCGAATGGATCAATGGAGATAATATTGGGTTTTTGTAAATCATCTTCAGAGGAATTAAGAGCATTTTGTGCAATTTCTGAAAATAGATAATTGGAATCCTTTCTTGATACTTCTATAATTGCTGATTGATTATTTAATCCGTTTAAAGATAAATTTTTGTGAATGAGATCAACGGCATGGGGATTTATATCATTAATAAAAATTTTCTCAACATTATTACATTCTTTCAATATTCGTATAGAACTTATTCCTGATGCTGCCATAGAATCTACAATTGTAAGTGGCCCTTGATTAATAATTTTGTTATAAGCATTAATTGCTAAATTAGTAATATCCCTATTAATTTCCATTTTTTTATTATAAAATACCGCCATTGATTTTGAAGGTATTGAATTTTTATCAGCAGTATTTATTAAAAACTTTAAACTTCCTTCCTGAATTGTTGTTAAATCATAATTCATTAGATTTTCTCTCTATTTCATTATCTATTACAAATTTTTTAGTTTAAAATATTTAATTTTTGTAGCACACATGTATGCTATCTTTATTGAAATCCATTTTCAGTTAAATTAGAGATAAATTCTAGATGATCATTATTTAAGTGATTTGTAAGAATTAGTTTTCTCTCTTTCAAGATGTCAGTTCGTTCAATTTTTATATCTAATGCTATCCAGTACTCCATTACTTTCCCCCCACTCTGAGATTCTATAATTTGATCGTTTACTCTTGTTTGTACTTTTTCATTGATAACCAAGATTTCAATGTCGAAAGAATTGTTTAAATAGAGGAGGTTTGCCAAAATTTGATTTAAATTATAATTTAGATTATAATTTTTATCTTTTATTTCTCTATTCAATGCTAGTCTGTATAAACCCGTTAAGGAATCAATTACAATCAATCTATATAGTTTTTCTTTCTTCTTTATATTATCTAAAATCAAAAATTCCAAATTAAATACTATATTATGCAAATCATTGAAATCGTTAAGTTTTATAAAATTAATATTTCCAAGGATTTCTTTTGAACAGTGGGTAATTTTAACAATTTTTTCATATGGGAAATTAGGTTTAGTATAGATGTAGATTGATTTGTTTTCTTCTTTAATTGTATTATATATGGTACTAAGTGCAAAAGTAGTTTTTCCAACCCCAAAATCTCCCCAAACCGAAATAATCCCTTTAAAATGAGGAAACGTTTTAAAATAAGTGTTAAGTGTTGAACTAGAGAAAATCATCTAATTAAAAATTATTAATTTTACTTAATATTAATAATTATAATTTGAGAAATAAAATTTTATATCTACATACAGAGGATCTAAATTTCTTTTATAGATTAAATAGAGAACTTATTAGGAAAAATGTTCGATTTAAAATTTTAGGGGGAGTTTCAAAAATCCCAGATCTTCGCGCGATACTTCTTACAACCTTAAAAGATACCCATAGTTTAAAGGGAAGTTATAAAAAATTAAAAATAATGGCGTATGATGAAAAAGACAATTTTAATCATTATGTATATAAAATCTTAGCCGCCTACAGAATAGGTTATAAAGAATTTTATTCTGATTTGATCTTTTCAATAGATCCCGGTTCGAAAAAAATAGGGATGGTTGTTTTTTTAGATGATTATTATCTAATCTCCCATACATTTTATGATAAAAGTGGAATAATTAATTTAGTTAAGGATTATGTTAATTGTTTTCAAACTAATAATCCTAACCCTTTAAGAATAACTTTCAAATTTGGAAGTGGTGTTTTACCAATACCACTTAAATTGATAGAAGCAATTTCAGATTTTTTTCAAGAAAGAAATCATTTGAAGGTTTTTTTAATTAATGAATCAAAATCTTCAAAAGTTAAAATTCAAAACGTGAAAAAGAAATTCAAGACAAAACACGAGCTTTCTGCCTTGATCTTAGCTATGAGGAATGGAATAGAAATAAATTTCTCAAATAATTTGGAAACATATAAGAAATTTAAAGCACAGGATTCAAATTATGCTATGGAAACTAAGAATATTGGTAAACATTACGATAATTCTATTAGTTTTCAAGATTTAGTAGAGAAGATATTAAAAAATGAGATTTCGTTAAGTGAATCTTCTGAATTACTTCATAAAAATAATAAGTAAGAGGTTTTCTAATACAATAGAAAGGGTAAATCTTATTAAAGGACTAAAATAGTTTAATAAAATATTTCATATGATAAAGGCATCTATTTAAATGGAATTTAAAAGACTTAAAAGTATTGATATCTTTCGTGGTTTATGCATGGCTTGGATGGTTTTAAACCACATTGTAAACTGGTGGATAAATTCTGAATTTAGCTGGTTGCATTCAATTACTATAATGATTATAGATCCTATTGGTGCTTCTGGATTTTTATTTATTTCAGGAGTAAGTATAGCACTATCATACAGAAAAAGAATGAAAAGAACCATAGAATCTCAAGATTATAATTATCGAATAATCAGAAATTCATATCTATTTCGAGCATTTTTTCTTTTCATTATAGCAATTATTTATAATATCCCTATGTGGATAGTATTTAATGACCCTCGTATGATTTGGATATGGTTCGTCTTATTGACTGCAGCTGTCTCTCTATTTCTAGCATGGCCATTATTAAAAACTTTAAAATACGTAAGGATTATTATAGCTATCCTTATTATTATTCTACATCTATTTCTTGTTTCAAAGTTATTACCATTTGAAGGAGAATCTAACGTCTTTGGATTAATATTTCATATCTTATATAATGGGATTACTCAAGATCCCATCCTTATTTTCTTTCCATTTTTCCTTATTGGTACTGTTTTCGGAGATATTCTCTATGATATTATTAATACTCCTGATAACTTAAAATTAAAGAAAACCTTATTATATCTTTTAACAATTGGATCTTTACTTATAATTCTTGGAATATCATTGAATTTTCCTAAATTTCTAAATAGAGAGAGCCTTTCCTGGATAATATATTCTATAGGCATTGATATTGCTTTTCTATCAATTCTCTTGTTAATTGAAAGAACTGGTACTATGGAAACTAAAAAGAGTTATAAATTTATTTTTTATTATTCTTATTATTCTTTAACAATTTATCTTTCTCATAATATATTATATTTTCTTTTTCTAAATCAATTGGATTTAATTAGTATTTGGTTTTTTGTTGCTGGATCTTTTATTTCCATAGGATTAGTATTTAGAGCTATTTATAAGAAATGGGAAAACAAAGCAAGTATTAAGGCTCAGATTGGCAGACTTAGTCTTAGGATTTCTATGAATATTGAAGAAATTAAAAAAAAAAAGAATGAGACGTCAAACCTTAAATGAAAGAAAGATTAGACATTATTTTAGTAGAAAGAAGGCTAGTTGAGAGCAGAACTAAAGCACAATGGCTAATTAATAATGGTTTTGTTAAAGTAAACGGTAAAAAAATTCAAAAACCTGGAAAAAAAGTAGAAAATTCTCTTAAAATTGAATTAGAAAAAGAATTTCCATATGTTGGTAGAGGAGGATTAAAATTAGAAGCTGCTTTAAAAGAATTTTCAATTGCTGTTGAGGGTAAAACTTGTATGGATCTAGGTGCTTCTATTGGTGGATTTACTGACTGCCTTTTAAAGCACGGGGCAAAAAAGGTCTATGCTATTGATAAAGCTACTGATCTACTCCATCCCTCACTAAGATGTGAAAAAAATCAAAAACGAGTGATTCCAATGTTGGGTGTAGATGCTGGTAATTTAATTGATATTAAAGAAAAAATTGATATTTCTACCATAGATATTACATTTGCATCATTAAAAACAATCCTTCCACAAGTAAAACGCGTATTAGAAGGAAATGGGGATATAATAGCATTGATAAAACCATTTTTTGAACTTGATAATGAAACAGATGTCAAAATTAAGGTAAATAAAGTTCAAGATCCCCAAAATCTTTATCAAATTCTTGTAGAACTAATTCAATGGTGTGTAAATAATCGATTTTTTCCAGTGAATCTAATTAAATCACCAATATTAGGGAAAGAAGGTGCTATCGAATTTCTAATTCATTTAAAAGTAAAAGAGTCAGATCTGAACATTGATTTAAAGAAATTGATTAAGGAAACGATTAAAACTATTAATTTTCCGGATAATTTCTGAATTTTTGACCCCATTTTGTCTTATTAAATTTCTTAATTCTTTGTTTACCAATTATGGGATACCAGATCATATCATGAAATATCATAGAAGCATAAGTAGGGCCTAAAAAGAAGAGTTCACTACGAAATAAAGGATAGAGAAATTGTAATGGTCCTTTTCTTACCATTTGATCTCCCCATATTACTAAGCTACGTTTTACTTTAAAATTCCAATTAATATTTGATACATCCTCTCCTACTATTTCGATTTGGTTAAAATCACCACAACCTAAACCCTCATCATGAGCGAGTTTAATAGCAGGAAGGTCTAATGGTTTAAAACCAAACATATGAGCCACAGTTGCATCAACAGCAACTTGATCATATCCCGCGAGTAAGTAATTTTTGATACGAGGAATCATTGTTCTTGGCCCTGCTCCGTCACCGCAAACTGTTCCATCAACAACAGAGAGGATTTGGGGATGGATTTGCTTTTGGATAATTAGGAGATCTACTAAAACCTCAGACATATATTGGTGTGAGAAATGTCTTCTTTTCGTCAAGAGTCCTCCAAAGGCATTTTTCATAGCACATGTTATACCACCATGTTTCATTTCTTCAGATGTTCCTCTCAATGAACCTCCTACTGCGCCAGTATGACCATGAGTTTTCATTGTAGGGAGATGAATTATTGGTTTTCCTACATAAAATTTTGGAATTTTAAAACCATCTGGAAATATTTTTGAATCAAGAGCATGGAGATTTTTATTCTTAAGGTCCAAAAATTTAGGTCTTAAGGATTCATATGATACAAATGGAATTCGTGTTAACGGTATGAACCAGACATTATATTTTTTTATGATTGGATTCCATTTATTCCATTTTAATCCTTTTTCTATGTTTGTCACGACTGTTCGATTTTCAGCAGTAAAAATTTTCTTTGGATCATAACCATCTTCAATCATCGCTTTAAGAACGCCCTCTAGCTGCCACGGAGGGCTGGAACATGCTGGAAAAAATTTTGACCAACTCAAGTTTAGTTTAATAATTAGTTTATTTAAAGGATTGAAGTGTTCTTGATACTCCGCAAGGTGTAATAATTTATTATAATCGTCTAAAACAGTTTCTGGTGAAGTTTTTATGATGTAAATTTGAGAATTTTTTGGCATTATTAAGAAATTTTTTAGTTATTTAATGATCTAGTAAGATTTAATGTTAGAAAATATAATTATCTGATGAAAATTAAAAAAAAAGAAAGATTGAAAAACTATTTAAATTAATCTGATATAAATTTCATGCCCTTATATGACTTACTTTCATCTTTAAAGGGAAGACAAACCATATAGTGATCTCCACCAAGGTGAATTTTTCTAGGATTTTCTAAGCCACATCCCATATGAATATCTTTTTCTGGGCACCTTGGGTGAAACGAACACCCTTCAGGAGGATTAATCGGACTAGGTACATCGCCTTCTAAAATGATTCGATTTGTTTTAGAGCTTGGATCAAATGTAGGTCTTGCTGATAGCAAGGCTTTGGTATATGGATGTGTAGGGTTGTAAAATACCTCATCAACCCTTCCGGTTTCAACGAATTTTCCCAAATACATTACAGCTATTCTATCTGCTATATGTTGTACTACACTAAGATCATGAGTTATAAACAAATATGATAAATCAAATTCTTTCTGAAGATCCTTTAATAAATTAAGAATTTGGGCTTGCACTGATACATCCAATGCGGATGTGGGTTCGTCTAAGATAATTACTTCAGGATTACTTGCTAATGCCCTCGCAATAACAATTCTTTGTTTTTGACCCCCAGAAAATTCATGGGGATATCGATCTAAATGTTCTGATTTCATAGATACAGTTTCTAAAAGTTCTAAGACTCTTTTCCTAATTTTTCTTCTTTTAGTTATCCCTTCTAAAATTCTTAGGGGTTCACCGATAATATTTACAACTTTCCATCGTGGATTTAAAGAAGCATCTGGATCTTGAAATACCATTTGTATTTTCTTACGTAAAAACTTGTCTATTCGAAAATCTTTTTCAAGCTGTCGAAATTTGTTTTTAATTTGAATGAATCTTTTCTGAAGGAATGAAGGAGTATGAGACACAACTTTTTCTATATTTCGAGCATTTTTTCCATACAAATTTGGGATTGCAAAAAGAATTAGTGTTTTATATTTTTGAAGGATCCTTTCTAGTAATCCTTCTATTCTTCCTAAATCAACTCTTCTTTCTCCATAATAAATTTCTCCCGCAGTATTTCTTACAAGATTTAGAACTGTATTTCCAATTGTAGTCTTTCCACAGCCACTTTCTCCCACTAATCCTAAGGTTTCATTCTTATAAAGATTAAAGGTTACTCCATCAACAGC
>JBHLNR010000279.1:0-3772 GCA_048941385.1 Promethearchaeota archaeon | reverse complement strand
GCTGATGGTAGGAGAAAAACAGAACCGCTTTCGAATGGTCTTTGCCCTACAAGTAATATGGATAAAAATGGACCAACAGCTATACTTAATTCTGTCAAAAAATTGAAAAGTGAGCTAATGACAAATGGTAATGCCTTAACATTATCTTTTCATCCAAATACACTAAAACCAGATCTTCTATTACCCTTGATTAGAACTTTTTTTGAACCTGAAGGTGGTTACCAAGTCCAATTTAATGTTGTAGGGAAAGAAACTCTATGTAACGCTCAAAAAAATCCTGATAATCATAGAGGATTGGTAGTAAGAATAGCTGGATATTCGGTTTATTTTACAGAATTATCGAAAAATGCACAAGATGAAATTATTGCTCGAACTGAATATTAATTTTTAGTAGATTATTTTCATAGAATAATTCCTTTAATAAACCTCCAAAAAACAGAATCAACTAAAAAGAATAGCAAATTATTTTTAGTTATTTTGATTTTAATATCTATCTGTAAAACTAAGTAAAAGGGCCTGTAGATCAGTGGAAGATCGCTTGATTCGCATTCAAGAGGTCACGGGTTCAATTCCCGTCAGGTCCATTTATGGATAAACAAATAATTATCGTTCAAAGATACTGTAAATAGAACTATTGGATTTAAGCAATAAATTTAATTTGATTAAATATGATCGATTTTAATAATTTATCACGAGTACATGATCCCTTGAAAATCGAAAAAGGTATATACCAGTGGTGGGAATCACAGGGATATTTTCGTCCTGAAAAACAACTTGAATTAGGTTTGGTAAAATCTGATGGACCGCGATTTTGTATAACTCTTCCTCCTCCAAATGTTACTGGTGTTCTTCATTTAGGACATGCAATTGTCCTTACTATTGAAGATCTTATGACACGTTATGAGCGTATGAATCAAAAAGAAACTTTATTTCTTCCGGGAACTGATCATGCAGGTATTGCCACTCAAAATGTAGTAGAAAGAGAATTAGCTAAAAAAGGGATTAATAGAAAAGAAATCGGACGATCTAATTTTATACAAGAAGTCTGGAAGTGGACGAATCATTGTCAAAATATAATACTTGATCAATCTAGAAGTATGGGTGCTTCATGCGATTGGACTCGCAATAGATTTACATTGGATGAGAATTATCATAAAGCTGTGTTAACAGCATTTAAACGCTTGTATGATAAAGGATTAATTTATAGAGGAACCTATATGGTCAATTGGTGTCCTGGAAGATGTACTTCAGCAATTTCAAACTTAGAAGCTGAACCTGAAGAACATGAAAGTAATCTATGGTATTTAAAGTATCCAATTTTAACAAATAAATGGAAAGGACCGAAAGCAGAATGGGGATCTGGTAGATGGGCAGAAAGTGCAACAGATTTTATAATATTAGCAACAACTCGCCCTGAAACATTATTAGGTGACACAGCAATAGCAATTGCAATAAATCATCCAAATTTTTCCAAATATAATGGAAAGACCGCCGTATTACCAGTTATTGCACGCGAAATACCAATTTTTGAAGATGAGTATGTTGATCCTGAATTTGGAACTGGGGCTTTGAAAATTACTCCCGCTCATGATCCAAATGATTATGAAATTGGAATTAAATATAATTTAGAAGCTATAACAGTAATAGATGAAACTGGCAAAATGATTCCAGAATATTCTGGAAAATATGCAAATAAAGATCGATTTGAATGTCGAGATGAAATTCTCAAGGACTTAGAAAAAGAAGGTTTATTAGAAAAGATTGAACCTTATACTCATGCAATTGCTCATTGTCAACGATGTAATACTGTGGTTGAGCCTAGAATTTCAACCCAATGGTTCGTTAGAACGCGGACTTTAGCGAGAGAGGCTATAGATGCCATACAAAGTGGAATTACATCGATGATACCTGAGAGAGAAGAAATGAGATTTTATCAATGGATGGGAGATATAAGAGATTGGTGCATTAGTCGTCAATTATGGTGGGGGCATCAAATTCCAGTGTGGTATTGTTCAAATGGACATGAGATTTGTGACATAGAAGAACCTTCACAGTGTCCTACTTGTAATGATAAAAATCTGAAGCAAGATGAGGATGTTTTGGATACGTGGTTTTCTTCCGGTTTATGGCCTTTTGCAACCTTAGGGTGGCCAGATCTGGATAATGAGGATTTTAAGAGGTATTATCCTAATGATATGCGCGAAACAGCATATGATATTCTTTTCTTTTGGGTTGCTCGAGAAATGATGTTAGGTTTAGAATTAACTAAACAGTCACCTTATCGAATGTGTTATTTTCACGGGATTATTCGAAATGAACAGGGTAAGAAAATAAGTAAATCCATGGAAAACATAGATCAATACGATCCTTTAAACATTATTGGAAAATATGGTGCTGATCCTCTACGGTTTACATTTGTTGCTAACACCATACCAGGTAAGGATTTAAATCTTGGCGAAGGGCTCCTTAAAGCTTCTAAGAACTTTTGTAATAAAGTTTGGCAATCAGCTAATTATGTTTTAGGTAATTTAGATAAAACAGAAAAAATTGAAAAATTTTCAGCTTCATATCCAAAGTCTAAACTCCATCATGGAGATCGCTGGATTGTCTCAAGATTAAACAAAATAATCAAGCAAGTTAATAATTTTTACAAGGAATACGATTATTTGAATGCTGCACGATTAATACGATCGTTTTTTTGGGATGATTATTGTGATTGGTATATTGAACTTTCGAAAGTAAGGATTTATGATGAGGTGGAACCTGATAAGTCAACTCCAATATCGATTTTACTTTATGTTTTAGAAAGATGTCTTCGACTTCTCCACCCAATTATACCCTTTTTAACAGAAGTTTTATGGCAGAGATTACCAGAAGCAATAAAAGAAGGTCCAGCATTAATATTGGCAAAATGGCCCGATTTTGATGAATCTCTTATAAGCGATGATTTAGAACAAGACTTTGATCTAATCATCGCAATTATTCATGAAATACGACGTGTAAGAATGGACTTTAATATTAAACCTGGATTGAAAGTTCCACTAATTATACAAACAACAGACAAGCGAGAATTAATCGAAACTTTCTCTTCAGAAATTATCTCCCTTTCTCACATAGATAAAACCCAATTTACTATTAATCAAACAGATGTACCCAAACATTCTGCGCGATTCATCCTTGATGATATTGTTATATATCTTCCATTAGAAAATTTAATTGATTTGAAAATGGAAATTAAACGTGTTTCAAAACAGATTGAAAAAATTGAACAAAAAATCCAGAAAAGTGAAAAAAAACTCAATAGTCCGTTTATACAGCGAGCAAAGCCCGAAATAGTCCAAAGAGAACGAGATAACCTAAAACAGCTAAAAGAAAGAAAGATAGTTCTTGGAGAACAACTAAAGGTTCTATACTAAGAGAAATAAGTTAAAACTAAGTTTAAGTATTATTAGATCATACACCCCTTTTTCATTTTTAGTTTAGTATTTATGCTATGAATATTAAGCTTTAGATTCTAATTTTATAGTAAGACAAATTCAGAAATTCTGCCTAATAATAAAAGCCCCAACAATTAATAGAATATAAACAAATTATATAAAGTTACTAAACACTATACTTCTTTATACAAAAAGCTCAACTAAGCTAAATTTAAAATGGTACTTGAATCTAAATATCCAAAACGGTTTAATTTTAGGGAAGTTCAAAAAAAATGGACGAAATTTTGGAAAGACCAAAAAATATATGACTTTGATATTAACCGAAAGGATGAAGT
>JBHLNR010000278.1:0-3779 GCA_048941385.1 Promethearchaeota archaeon | reverse complement strand
CTTCAAGTTAGAACAATTGAAGAGCATTAAAAGCCCCTCACTTATTATCGATGGAGAAAATCAAACCCTTTATCCATCAAAAGTTATACAAGAAATGGCTGATGCTATACCTAATGCGCGACTCGAAGTTATTCCAGGTGGCACACATTTAGTTCTCATGGAGAAGCCTAAACTGGTAAACAAACTAATTGTAAGCTTTTTAAAGAATGATTAAATTATTCAATAGAATTTTCATTGAAATCAGACGCTGAATTTACCTTTCCATTCCAATTTCAAATGATTTTTCATTTATTAATTTTTCTTTCCTTCACTATTTGCAGATATTCATCATAATTAATGCCTGTTCTATTTAGATCATAATGTACAGATTTAGGTTTATAAATAGCCACACACCAAGAATATTCATTGATTTCTCCTTTGCTCTCTGAAAAACCTCGAATATTATAAAGATTTTCATATGCATCTAATATTCTTTTATCATTTCCATATCCTAACTTCGTCAAGGTATAGAGTGCTATAGCAGTGGTTACTGCTGGATTTCCTATAATATAGCTATCTACACCAGACTGTAAAGAACTGATACAAACCATTTTGCCTTGTTCTGGAGCAACTCGTCGAAAGCCATCTTGTTCAGCGGCATAATTATCTGCTAGGAAAATATTCTCGAAATCAAATCTCCAAGTCTTCGCTCTTCCTTCAAATTTTTCATGAAACTGTTCAAAAAGCCATTTAATAGCTATAGAAATTGATTCGTGCTTAGTATTAATTCCTAATTCTATCAAAGTTTGTAGCTGAAAACAGGTTGCAGAGAGACTATTAAACCAAGAACCATTCTCTCGTTGAGTAGAAAACAATTCTGCAACAACATTCTCCTCGTTAGTGGTTTCATTCATGATATTTCTTCTTACAAGAGTGCTAATAAGGTCGTTTTTATCTCGAAAACCCTGGTATAAGTCATAACGAAACTTATCTTGATCGAGGAGCTCAGCATGTTTCAAAGCTCTTAAAATTCCATATGTATATATCTCAGCATTTTTCTGTTTCCACATCCCTGTTGATTGTTGTCTGCGAGATATCTCTGGAAAGCACTTAGATAGTACTTCAAATGCTTCCTCTTTAGGTAGATGGAATGCATAAGCCCATTTTGCATGATGGCCTAAAACATAAGTTTTTGCTTCACGGATAAGGTCTTCATTTGACTGATACTTTGGATGAGCAAGGAATGCAGCTAGTACACCAACTTTACACCTTATATGTGTGGTACTTGTCATTGATAGACTACTAAATCTCATATAAATATTCACATTTTACTTATTACTGGATTTGTCATGTATTTATATTATTAAACTTTTAAACCTTTGCTACTTTTTCACCAAATTTGCATTGAAATCAGACATAGAATTTTCTGTTCCATTCCAAATTCGTATAAAATTTAATATGTAAAAACTTTAAAAGAATAGAAATAATGCATTCTAGAATCCGATGTAATTGGATAAATTCATCATTATATAAAAATAAGAGGTGCTATAAGCATACCATACCTAAAAATACAAATAAATCAAGATTTTGATGAAGAAAAAAAAGGAGAAATAATGGATAAAATCTCAAAACTAGTAGCAAAAGAATTAGGTAAACCTGAAAGTATGATTATGGTCGCACTTGAGACTGCTACAAAGATGGTGTTTGGAGGGACAAATGAACCTACCATATTTATGGAACTGAAGAGTGTTGGATTACCTGAGTCAATAACAAGCGATTTATCTGAATCATTATGTGATTTTGCAGAACAACATTTGAATGTTAAAAAAGAAAGAATATACATTGAATTTACCAATGCAGTAAAATCAATGTTTGGCTGGAAGGGAAAAAACATTCTAGAATTATTTCCTGATTAATTTCAAAGGAATTCTCATGGGAATCAGACGCTGAATTTACCATTCCCTAATAATTACTAAATAAAGATTTCATTAATCAATATTTTAAGCTCGGGGGGATTTTCAAGCCCTAACATTTCACTTGTTTTAACTGATTGGTTAAGAGCGTGTCAAATCTCCGAAAATTAATCTAGTCTAATGGAGTGAGTCATACTCTTCTACTTTATTATTATTTACCCTTAGTTTACTCACCAATCACTTCCTTCCCCAAAAAGCTTATCCCATTTATAAACCTTTTAAATGCCCTTTAAAAAACTCCCAAAAATCGAGCATATTTATTAATAATTGAGATGATCCATTTTATTCTGATAATAGCTTTATCTAAACCCAAAACAAAAAAATTAATTGTTTGGGAATTTTCTATTTTAAATATTATTGAGCATGTAGATTAGTGTAAGATTTCGAAGAAAGTAAAAAAAGAATGAGAATTTTAGTATTTCTCCATGGAACCTGCATTATGCATAGGAGTGCCTTAGGGCTTTCAAGATTGCAAATAGTGCAGCAAGTTATTGAGGATACTGATGATTCTATTTCTGATTTTGCTTCATATATTCCAATTGGTAAAGCTATCAAGAAACTAGCTTCATGGCAAAATCAAGGAGCCCAGATTTCATATCTTAGCTCTCATTTAACTCTTGAAAATGTGAAAAAGGACGAAAGTGTCTTAAAAAAATATAATTTCCCTGAAGGCCCAATATTTTATCGGCAAAAAGAGGAAGGTTGGAATTTACAAATTGAAAAAGCAAAACCAGATATAATAATTGAAGATGACTGCGAGAGTATTGGAGGAAAATATCAGATGACTTTCCCTAATCTTAAGCCGGAATTACAATCTAAAATAATTTCTATTGTTATAAAAGAATTCGCTGGAATTGATCATCTTCCTGATGATATAAATAGACTAAAGGATTTTGCTGCGGAATTATGATATCTTAATACTAAGAAATTCAGATTTTTATAAGTCATATAATTTATTTCAATGGAATTTTCATTGAAATCAGACCCTGAATTTACCTTTCAGGAAATCAGAACACATATATCAAATAATTTAGTTTTTCTTTTAAATGAATATAAATCTTATTATTCTCTTATATAATGGTTAGCCCCACATGTTAAACACTGAAAAATATTGCCCTCTACTTCTTTAAATTTGTTTTTTTCTCCACAATTTGCACATGTTTTAGTAATGATCTCTTTACCATTCTCATTGATTTCTTTTGAAATTCGCATTAAGTATAACGTTTTGTGTGCTTCTTCAGTCTTGGTTAAGTTCTCTGGTTCTCTCTTATAGAAACCATTTCTTCTTTCACGTCTCTCTTGTGAAGGAGCGACAGTCTTTTGTATATCATTTTGTGAATCTGAATCTATATAACGTCTTACAGTGAATAGATCCTCTCCCAACGCCTCCGATATTTCCCGGATACTTTTGCTCATATCATAATATTGAGAGTTTACCCAATTTATTTTAGCTTCTAACGTTTTTCCAATTAATATTTCCATCTTCCTTTTCTTTACTTCCTTATCCTTTTTATTAAGAATTTGTATAAACCGTTCATCTAATTTTCTATTGCGGGGGGTTCTATGTTTCTTAGATTGGCTCTTTTTTATAATCTCGTTCTTATTTTCTTCAATGGATTTTTCAAGTTTTTCTAGTTCTTCCAATGCTTCCTTTCTTTTTATATTCTCAGCACCACAGTTACTGCATACCTTTTGTTCTAATTCTATTTTTGATTCACACTCAGTACAATAGTGAATCGCTTTAACGTTAAAAACTGAATTTTTATATTTTTTGTGAATGATTACCATTACCGCAATGTCAACGAGAATAAGAATTACAGCAATAAT
>JBHLNR010000073.1:0-15849 GCA_048941385.1 Promethearchaeota archaeon | reverse complement strand
TCTAGACCTTTAATAGTTGTAATTTGATTCGAGCTTAGGTTCAGTTCTTGTAAGTTTATTAATGAATCAAGGCCACTAATTTCTGTAATTTGATTAGAACTCAGATTTAGATTCCACAATTTGTTAAGACTATCAAGATCTTTCATTTCTATGATATCATTACCACCCAGATTTAGAGAACCTAATTCATTGAGGTGCTTTAATCCCTTAATCCCAGAAATTTTATTATAAGATAAGTTTAAATTTATTAGTTTTTTTAAGGATTCCAAACCTTTTATCTCTGAAATTTGATTTCCTCTTAGGTTTAGTCGGATTAAATTTTTTAGGTTTTCTAAACCTTTGATCTCCAAAATTTTATTATTCCCTAAATCCAAACTTGTTAAATTAATTAACTTATCTAAATTTTCTATTTCTGAAATCTCTCCCCCGAGTGTTAAATGTGTTAGGTTAACAAAGCTATCTAAGCCTTTTATATGCGAAATTCTGTTTCCTAAAGCTAGATGTGTTAAGTTTGTTAAGTTTCTTATGTTTTTTATCTCATTAATCTGATTTCCAACATATAAAATCTTTAAATTTGTGAGTTCCCCTAGACCATTCAAATCAGAGATACTATTACCACTTAAATCTAGATGTTGAAGGTCCTTGAGCTCTAAAAGCCCCTCAACTTCATCAATGCTCGTAATACCCATCTCTCTAAGCTGAAGATAATTTAATGGAACTCTTTCAGAACCGTAATACTGATAAATTGTAGAAGTATTGAATTTCCTACCATTATAAACAACTCCACCCATACATATTATATAGATAACCACAAATTTAAATTTTTTCACTCTCTAGGTTTATTTATTTACAATTTTAGAATTTTGAAATAGTAATTATTTAATTTTTTTCAATACAATCCCACTACACACGCAATATATTGTGATTATAGAACTTCTTCTCTTATTTTACACCTTTTATGATGCAATTTATACACACTTTCTTGCGCAACATTTAAATATAATGATCGATAATTTAAGATCAGAACAAAAAAAATACACACGAAAAAAAATAAAAAAAGGTTTAAAAAAAATGAGTCATAAAAAGTTGGAAGGGAAAGAATTAATAATTATCAGAAATCTGTACTATGTTAACAGATTTTAATAACCACAATTTTTTTTATATTTTTATCACGATTATCAAAATAATAAAAATACTACACAAAAAAGATACACAAATAAAAGAAAAAAAAGAAACAAAATAAAAGAAGATGTTTAAAAATGGATAAAGAAAAAACAAGAAAAAGAGAATTAATTATTATAAAGAGCTATATAGAGGGGAATAACTTTAATCTGTATTAGTTCTATTAAAAAAGGTGGTATAAAAAATATGAAAATATCTGGTTCAGGAAGACTTTCAGAGGGAAAAATTAATGATGAATTGCATGTTTCGGGTTCAGCAAGATTAACAGGAGATTTTGAATGTAATGGATTTAGATCATCTGGATCTCTGAGGGGAGAGGGAAGCTTAACGGTTCATGGTGATTTCTCATGCTCAGGGTCATTCAGAATTGGAGGAAATTTATATGGGGATGGTGAACTTAAAGCATCAGGATCGGCATCAGTTGGAGGGGAGGTTTCAATTAAGGGAAATTTAGCTTGTTCAGGTTCATTTAGGGTTGGAGGTAAACTCGAAGGGCTTGAAGGAATCAGAATATCAGGATCAGTAAGAGTTCAAGGGGATGTTTTGTCCTTAGAAGCTATTTCACTTTCAGGCTCAAGTACAATTGGTGGGGATGTCACAGGTACAGACATAAGAATAGGACGTGAATCGAAATTCGGAAAGAAAATTTTCAAACATCCTAATAAGATCAATGGAAATGTTTTAGCAAGAGAAAATATTGAAATTTACAATGCTCTTGTTGGTGGTGATGTTAAAGGGAGATATGTAAAAATAGGTAAAGGAGCAGAAGTTTTAGGAACAGTATATTATGTTGATTATATTGATTTGAGTGATAAAGCTATACTAGCTTCGAACCCTATAAAAATTACAAAAGAGGATTTATATTATATAAAATAGAAATTAGGAGGATATTATATGTCGAATGATGAAGATTGGGAAAAAAAAGAAGAAAACAGGGACAGTAGAGAAGAGAGTAGAGTAAGTTGGGAGTTAAATGACATACGAGACGAACTTAAGTTTGATTTAGACGAAATGTATGATGAATTAGAGGAGGAAATAGAGGCAATAAAAGAAGATGCTGAAGATATAAAAGAAGATTTAAAAGAAGATTTGGAAGATCTCATTGAAGAACGAGAAGAGTTACTCGACGAAGTCGGAGAGATTAAGGATGAACTTGGATCATATGAAGAAAATGCTATTGACCAAATTGAGCACGCAAAAGAAAAGCTTGAACGTTTAAAAGAAAAAATAGAAAGACATCAAGAAAAGTTTGAAGAAAAAGTATTTAAAAAGGTTGAGAAAGCTAAGAAAAAAGCAGCGAGGATAAACATCTCGGTTGATGAAGATATGAGTGAAGAGTGGAAGGATTGGGCAGAAGGATTAGGTGCTTCTGTTTCGGAATTGGTACGAAAGTCTATGAAGTTCGTTAAAAATAACATAGGCGACATAGCAAAGTTAGAACATCTGGGTCGCGAATTAGAAGGAGTGGGTTTGGATATAGAGCAAGCAGTTAAAAATTCTGGTATTGAAAAAATTGGTAGAAAACTTGAGAAAGAACTCGGAAGAAAGAAAATTAAACCAAAAATAAAGTTGGCAACCATTACCGATGATGTCAATAAAGAACGGATAATGAAACGAGTGAGTGGTTTAGTTAAGTTACACAAATCCTTACCTATTGATAAATTGGCTCAGGCACTAAATGAAACAAAAGAATTTGCTGAAAATTTAGTCTATGAGTTAGCAGCAGAAGGGATTGAGGGGGAGTTGGAGGAAGGAGTGTTCAAATTCACAAATACTGCTGAAGAAGTTATCTCGAAGCTTAATGAATTAATAGATAAAAAATAAGAAATAAAAAAGTTGGGAGAATTATGATTAATCCGATCTATGAAAATTTGGCAAAAATTGCGGTTGAATACTCACTTGAGGTTAAGAAAGGGCACCAGGTCATAATAATTGGTCCAACCATTGCAAAAGAATTATTTCAAGCTTTAAATAATGAGGTGCTTAAGATAGGAGCTCATCCTGTTTTTTATGTACAAGTGGAAGGAATTGGAGAAGCTTACTTTAAATATGCTTCAGATGAGCAGCTTGAATTTGTGAATGATGCTGAAAAAGCTATGTATAAAAAATTTGATCGTCTAATTGAAGTTAGGGCTGACTATAATACTCGCAGATTTAGTAATGTTAAACCAGAAAAGATGACAAAGTATATGGAAGCACCGGAACGTAAAGTTTTAAGAGAGATCTATGAGAAAAGAGTTGCGAGTGGGGAGCTTAAATGGGTTGTTGTTCCTTTCCCATGTCAAGCACAAGCTCAGGAAGCAAATATGGATCTTTTTACATTTACTGATTTTGTAATTAAGAGCCTATTTTTAGATAAAGAAAATCCTATTGAGGAATGGAGCAAAATGCGAAATGAACAAGAAAAAATTGTCGAATATCTGAATAAAGTTGATAAAATTCAAGTCTTAGGAGAAGATACAGACTTATTATTATCTGTAAAAGGTAGAAAATGGATAAATTGTAGTGGTCAATATAATTTACCGGATGGAGAAGTTTTCACAGGGCCAATCGAAGATTCTGCAAATGGGAAAATAAGGTTTACGTATCCGGGAATATATTATGGCCAAGAAATAGAAGATATTTATTTGGAGTTCGAAGATGGTGAGGTTGTCAAAGCAACTGCGAAAAAGGGTGAAGAGCTTCTACAGGAAATATTAAAACTAGAAGGTGCAAAAAGACTTGGTGAATTTGCGATTGGAACTAATTTTGGTATTAACCAGTTTACCAAAAACATCCTCTTTGATGAAAAAATCGGTGGTACCTTACATTGTGCTTTAGGGCTAGGGATTGAAGAATCTGGCTCAAAAAATAAATCTTCAATCCACTGGGATATGTTAAAAGACATGAAAATATCAGGTTCAAGAATTTTGGCTGATGGTAAAGTTATTTACGAAGAAGGTGAATGGAAAATAGAAAATTAATTAAATTTTTTCAGAAAATAAGCAAAAGAAATTAAAAATTAAAATTAGGAAATTAGGGGATAATGTATGGAAGTAGTACCAACACAAAAGAGTTTTAGAAATTATATGATATTTTGGTCAGGGCAGTTATTTTCACTGCTCGGATCAATGGTCGTCCACTTTGTAATCATATGGTGGATACAGATTGAGACAGGAAGTCCTACAATGCTTTCTTTGGGCAACTTTTTTTATTTTTTGCCATTATTGTTTGCTATGCCTATTGCTGGAGTATTTTCAGATAAATTGAAACGGAAAAATATTATTTTAGTCGTAGATTCTTTACAGGCGTATGCTACGATTATTCTTGTTATCTTTTTTATATTTAACATAGCAAATGTTTGGCTTGTTTTTGTATTCATTGGTGTAAGAAGCATTTTTCAAGCTTTTCATCAGCCAACTGTTGCCGCAATTACACCATCAATGGTTCCTAAAGAAAAGCTGAGTAGGATTAATGGGATTAACTTTCTTTTTATAGGGTTGATACAACTTATTGGTCCTGCTCTGGGAGCGTTAATGCTGCAATTTTTTACAATTAAAGAAATCCTATGGGTTGATGTGTTAACTTTCTTTATAGCACTTTTACCATTAATTTTCATTAGGATTCCTGTTGTAAGAGATGAATTTGAAGTGAAACAAACGAAGAATGGTTTCATAAGAGATATTAAAGTTGGGTTCTCGGCTTTAAAAGCGGTACCAGGTTTGATCATACTCTTAGTAATGGCTATGTTTGCAAACTTTCTGATACAACCTTTAGGAACTCTATTGCCATATTATGTTAATGAAACCCATGGGGGATTGGAATTTGAATATGCCTTAATCAGTGTATTTCTTCAATTGGGAATTATGGGTGGTGCGGTTCTAACCACTCTTAAAAAAGAATGGAAGCATAAGATTGAGCTAACATTTTTTGGAATTGCTTTTGTAGGAGTTGGATATGCTATTTTAGCTTTAATTCCAAGAGGATTATTTTATTTTATTGGCATCGATCTAATGGTGATGGGTTTTGTCTTACCAATTATTAATGTAATTTATCAAACGATTTTACAGACGAATGTAGCTCAAGATAAACTAGGGAGGGTGACTTCAATTGATGCTACATTATCTATGGTAATTTCCCCAATTGGTACTATAATTGCCGGACCAATAACTGAAATGATTGGAATTCGTCTTCTATTCTTAATCTGTGCGATAGCTACTATTATTCTTATGCTTTCAATGTATGCTTTTACAAATATTCGTCATGTGGAGTATAATGGCCAAAAAACCTTAGAGTCTGAAATATTTGAAGCAGAAATAATCGAATAGTTATATACAATTTTTTTTTTAAAATTTAAATGAATCAAAAAGCGATATCTGAAAAAATAAACAATATTAGCATTAATTAATTTGATAAATTGATTAGGAATAGGTGGATTTAAATTGGAACAGCAAATTGATAAAAAGACCTATCGAAATTATTTATTCTTTTGGTCAGGACAATTATTTTCTATATTTGGCTCTTCAGTTGTTTTTTTTGCAATTATTTGGTGGATTGCAGTCGTATATGATAGTGAAATGTTCTTATCGATTGCTACTTTCTTACAGATTCTTCCTATGACAATTTTTTTACCTATTGCAGGAGTATTTGCAGACAGATTAAATCGTAAAACCCTAATTCTAGTTGTAGATTCCTTACAAGCATTTTTTACCTTCATATTGATTTTTTTCTTTCAATTTGATGTTGTGAATATAGGGATAATCTTCTTGTTTATTAGCTTACGCAGCATTTGTCAAGCATTTCATGTACCTACAGTAAATGCGATTATTCCATCAATGGTCCCCGAAGATAATTTAACTAGAATTAATGCGATAAATTTTATATTCACAGGTGCTATTCAAATACTAGCTCCGTTGATAGGATCAATACTTTTAGTAATTTTTAATGAAAACTTAGCTCAGATTTTATGGGTTGATATCATAACTTTCATAATTGCTTTAATTCCATTGATATTGATAACGATCCCTTCAGTTAAAGAAAAAGAGGTAAAAATGGAAAAGAAATCATTTATCAGAGAATTCAGATTAGGAATTAGGGTTATAAGGGTAATTCCCGGGCTTTTTACCTTGATATTAATTGGGATGTTCATAAATTTCCTAATAAGACCCTTAGCTACTCAATTACCTCTCTATGTAACTCGTATTCATGATGGAACAACTACACATTATGCTTTTATTTTGGCAATTTTGCATGGTGGAATGGTTCTTGGGGCTTTAGTGGCCTCAATTAAGAAAAACTGGTCTCATAAAATCAGAATAATATTTTTGAGTACTATAATTACAATGGGTGGCTATTTAATTATCGCTTTAGCCCCTAAAGGTTTATTTTATATTATTTTTATAGGAGCTATTATAATGGGTTTTTGTTTGCCTTTAATAAATTCTTTATTTCAGACATTTATGCAAACTGTTGTGCCAAAGGATAAATTGGGAAGAGTTACATCTTTCGATTGGTTCCTATCTAATTTGATATCTCCGGTTGGTGCATTGATATCAGGTCCATTAGTGGTAGTCTTTGGTATCCAATATCTTTTCTTATATAGTGCGATTTTCGGATTAATTATTCCGGTTTCAATTTGGAGTTTAACAAAAATTAGAAAATTAGATTATGATTCTAAAACTGAGCTTGAAAAGATAACTAACGAGATAAATAATATAGATAATTAAACTAAAAAAAATTTTAAAGAATAAATAAAAAATAGGGCTAAATTTATTTATTTTTAGTTTTATAGAAATTTAACCAAGTATTTACAGTCATATTTTTACGACCTTCATCAGGCTCTCCAAAAACATCTGGAACAGATACTTTTGAAGCTTCTAAACCATCAGTTATCGCATCTTTTATTATATTTCTTAAATCTTTGTAAAATTGAATATGTCGATCTAATGAGTTTGCTCCTTTCATAACAGGTCCGTGTCCTGGAATATAGAAATCTGCGTTTAAGTTCTTCATTTGTTCTAATGCATTAATCAATGACTCAGGACTACAGGTAGGATCTCCAGCATAAGGAAATACATTTTCAAATATCAAATCACCCGCAAAAACAACTTTCTCAAATGGAACAGAAATGAAACTAGAACCTGCTGTATGGCCACCAGTGTGGAAAATCTCTATGTATAGATCATCGTCCTGAATAATTAATTTATCTTTAAATAGAAGAGTGGGAACAATAAATTCAACACCTTCACCAACAGGACCTTCCTTAGCCAACTCTTTAATGAAAACTTGATATCGAGATTTAGTTTCATCATTCGACATAATCTTTGAAGTCAATTCACTACTTATTACACACACATCTTTATAGGGTTTAATTCCAAATATATGATCTCCATGATAATGAGTTATCACTAAATATTTAACTGGGATACCAAATTTATTTTCTAGATTCTTACGTAAAATTTCTCCAGTCTTTACATACATAGTACTATCTATTGCGATACAAAAATTTCGTAAGGCAATCCCTCCTGCATTACCACGACCCTCTCCAGTAGTATTAGCCATAGTATGAGGAGTGACCGATTCTAAATCATATGAAATATCCATAATTTTCAACTTGGAAGTTTTAAGTTTTAAAAACCTTTTAGTTTTTTATATTTTTTCTATTTCACTTAAACATCCCCATTTTTTTCACTCCACTCTAAAATAGATTTAGATTTTTTAGGAAATAGTTGTTTTATTACATCTTTTGCAGTTCTTCTCACAAGTGGATCGTCTTCTGATAGTATACAATTTTCGAGGATTTTAAATACATCATTACTTTTTAGCTCTAATACTTTAAAAGCTTGGATGCCAATCCTACGTGTATCACTATCCTCACTATTTTCTATGAAATAAGATAACAATTCGACTGCTTTAGTATTACTTAATTGTTTAGTTGTAAAATATTCATATATTTTTGCTACAGTCATATCTTTGTTGATGAAGTCAAGAGCATCCTGATAGAGTAAATCTAGTCTACTGAATGAATCATCAAATTCAGAAGATTTTCTTAAGTCAAACGGACATTCATGGTTCTCAGGGATTCGATGTTTACTACAAAATATCATCCCACAAAACGTACACCTATAAGGTATAGTCTCAATCCTCTTATTACAGAAGTAACAATTTGACAAATTAAATATCTCTCAGGAAAATGATTTTTACTAAATATAGTTTGAATTATTCGGATTTAAACTCTTCTCATAAACTTAAATCTTAAATTCTAACCTATCGATTATATCATTTTGTATAGGAGTACCAAGATCTACAAACGTAGCATTATACCCTCCAACCTTCACTATTAAATCAGTGTACTTTTCAGGATGTTTTTGGGCTTCTCTAAGAGTTTCAGTAGAGACAACGGTAGGTTGAAGTTGCATACCACCCACCTTAAAATAAGCTTTTAAAAGGTCTTGGAATTTAGTGATATTTTGATCTCCTTCAAGATTTTGAGGATGGAGCCTAACATTAACAGCAACACCATTAGTAGCGAGTTCATAATTTAATTTTGCAATCGAGTTAAGTGCAGCAGTAATACCATTTTTCTCGATCTTATTTACAGGAGAAAGGCTGTTAGAGAGTGGGTTTGCGTCTTTCCTACCATCTGCGGATGCTCTCGTAAATAAGCCCTCTATGACATGTACTCCCATAGAATATGCTCCAGGATTATAGCGGCCATTTCTTAGACATTTATGCTTCACTACTTCTGAACAAAACAAATCCCATAAATCAACAGCTAACTTATCAATTTCCTCTATATCATTTCCCCATTTAATATACTTATTAATTAATTTCTGTCTGAATTCTTCTTTTCCCTCAAAATTAGAATTTAAGATTTCAATAAATTCTGGAAGACTCATCAGCTTTTCATCATATACAATTTTTTTGATGTTATATAACGAA
Organism: Promethearchaeota archaeon; assembly: GCA_048941385.1. GTDB lineage: Archaea > Asgardarchaeota > Lokiarchaeia > Sigyniarchaeales > SOKP01 > Loki-b32. The sequence goes on along the minus strand of JBHLNR010000073.1, from coordinate 6,747 downwards.
TCTACTAAAGTAGCAAATCCATAAGCAGTAATTGAAGAAAAGTTATATTTTGCACCTCCTGCAGTATAATCTTTACCTTCCTCTATACATCCTTCAATTAAGGCTGAAACAAATGGTTGTGGAAAAAATTTGATGGTCTGTTCATCCCCAATTTTGGCAATCTTTACGGATTTCTCAAGATTAAAACGTAACTGGTTAACAAAAGCGTTATATAATTCTTGATAATTCATAAAATTAGTAGGATTTCCTGATTCTAACCCATTTATTCCTTGAGTTAAATTACAATACCCGTTATTTAAGGTTAGTTCAAGAATACCAGGCAAATTTATAAAAATCCGTCCTGTAGCTGCAAATGTATTACCTTGGCTCGAAGGTTCAACACATCCAATGATTGCATAATTCCGAGCATCTTCTAAACTATTACCCGCTTTTATCATAGCAGGGATAATTATATCATCATTATAAAAAGCAATTCCTGAAGTGTATTGAAATACTTTTATTGCTTCTTTTAAGAATTGATCAGGGATTTTCTGATGAATTCTTACCGAAAGGTCGGTAGTAAGGGCTTTAATGTTCTTATAGGCTTCGAGAAACAAATATGAAAGCTCATTAGTAGCATCATTCCCAACTTTATCTACGCCAGAAATGGTTATGGTTTGTGTATTTTGACCGAGCGCATTTGCAATTGTAGTATAATCTGTCGGTAATATCGTTACATTCCATGTTAATTTTAAATTTAATTCCTCAATCAACTCTAAGGCGAAATCTATTGTTATCTTATTTTTCTCTAAGTCTTTTTCATAATATGGCCAGAGGATTTGATCTAACCGACCTAAAGCTACAACACTTCTCTGATATATTATATTAATGATGTTTTGAGTGAAATTAATTAATTGAATTGCTTCATAAAACGAGTTGGCACTCTCAGTCGTGAATTTTTCCATCATCATGCCAATTTTTTCAAGTTCTTTTCTTCTATTTTCATCCTTTTCATTTAAAGCCATTTTATATGCTAGACTGGAGTATCTCTTTGCAAACCGGATAGCTGCTTCATAATGTATTTTAATAGCTTCATAAAAATCATATTTTTCTTGGAAATTAGGAGCTTCTTTATCTAATTTTGATTGATATGATTCTGCTTGTTGTATAATTCCTGAATAACCTAACTTTAGAAGTTTTTCATATCCTATACAAATATGACCCTCATTAGTACCATTGACAATAGCTATGTTAGGTGCTGCTGCTTCTATTCTATTTTTACCAGAAATTAATTTTTCTTTATATATTTTATGTGGGATAATATCACCATATAGCGCTCTACCTTCCCAAAATGGAACAATTTCAAGTAACTCATCAATTTCTTCTTCTTCTATAGCAAATGGTTGTAATTTCCTTTTTCCATATCTCTTAATACTACTCCTTTTTCCAAAACTTCCATCATAAGAGTGTAAATCAAGATTAATTTTTTCTCCTAAATTTTTACTTGTTTCATTCCCAACAAGTAACTCATCTTTTCTAATGAATATCGTCATATTTTCTAAAGTATGAGCTAAAGCCTTAGATCTCCTTATGATTTCCGATTCGTTGGGAAGCTTTTTATAAATCACAGTAAAATAACGAATTCGTTCAATGCACAACTCGTATTTACTTGTCAAAAGATCATTTTTCAACCTTATAATTCTTCTATTATTACTATCTGAAATCATAACTTAGCATCAATCTTGTTATATCTTGAATTAATACTTCTAATATAATAAAAACTTCTAATAAGAAAAAAAAAAGTTAATCAAGCTATCTTATGTGATATAATAGAATGTACTTGTTCCGAAAAACAAAGGATGCAACACGAATAATAACGTTATAATTGCTAAACCTAAAGCTAATCTTCTCATTTTTCTATTAAACGAGTCGTCTATGACAATTGATAATAAACTAATAATAATGAATATAAAAGTGATAGTGACACTGACTGTTGCTATAGTGCCGAGTATTGAGATAGCTAGCATATTTGTATATAAATTAAGCTCTAATTTATCACGTTTGGCATCATATGTATCATAATCTATTTTTCCATTTTCATAATCTATATAAATTTCCTGTCTTGCAACATTATACCAGTTTTGATTAACTAACATAAGACTTTGACTTGCTATAAACAGAGATCCTGCTATAATTGCTATAATTATTCCAATCTTTAAACGTTTAACCTTCTTTATTGCATTATCTCTGAATCTATCCTCATTGAAAAAGCCATTTTCTGTATTTATGATATACACCCTCTTTCTTCTAATTTATATCTATTTAAGATATAATAACCCTTAAGTTCCCGTCAATTATAAATCATACACTTTTGTGTATAATTTTTCTAATTTATCAATAACCTCATCCAAAATAACTTAGGATTTATAATGATTGAAAAATAAATATAATACATCATGGAAGAAGCCAAAAAAACTCCTAAACTAAAGCGTCGAGTTTCTTTATTTGCCCTTACAGTATATGGTGTAGGAAATGTTTTAGGTGCAGGAATTTATGCCTTAATTGGGGAAGTTGTAGGAATAACGGGGAATATATCATGGTTAGCGTTTATGTTAGCATCAATTACTGGAGCACTTACCGGATTATCCTATGCTGAGCTGTCAGCAATGTACCCTAAAAGTGCTGCAGAGTTTGTCTACACCGAAGAAGCATTTAAAATTAGAATTCTCTCCTTTATTTTAGGATGGATTATTATCTTTTCTGGCATTTTATCTGCTGCAACAGTAGCTTTAGCTTTTGGTGGTTACCTTTCTGACTTAATTGGGGTGCCATCAGGAGTTCTTAATGTAATATTTGGCCTTGTTCTTGTCTTAACACTCAGTGGGGTAAATTTTATTGGTATTAAGACCTCCACTCGAACTAATATAATTTTTACCATGATTGAAGCAACAGGTTTAATCATAATAATCATTCTTGGTTTCTTTGGACAACAAGAACCTAATTATTTTACCCTTCCCTCTGGTTCTTCCTTAGCAGTAATTTTTTCAGCTGTAGCACTAATATTTTTTGCTTATATAGGATTTGAAGATATAGCCAACATAGCAGAAGAAGTCAAAGAACCTCATAGAAATGTACCAAAAGCGATAATATATTCTATTATTATCACAACAATTTTATACTGCTTCACTGCCATTGCGGTTGTGAAAATATTACCTTATAACCTAGTTGGAGAATCTGAAGCTCCTTTAAAAGATGTAGCAACTGAGATCTTAGGAGATGCAGGAGGAATAATAATGTCTTCCATCGCTTTATTTGCTACAGCAAATACAGTTCTCATAATGTTAATTGTTACCTCTCGTATGATGTATGGAATGGCACGCGATAAAGCTCTTCCGGAAGAATTGAGTAGAATCTCTCAAAAATATAGAACACCTTTCATTTCAGTTCTATTAACTATGGTTTTTACAATGGTCCCTATTTTCTTCGGTGACATTACATTAGTTGCACATGCTACAGTATTTGGAGTCCTCATTAACTTTTTCTTAGTTAATTTAAGCTTAATTGCTTTAAGAAGAAGCAAACCAGATTTAGAGAGACCATTTGAATTGAAACCAAGTTTTAAAGGAGTACCGTTAATTGCTTTACTCGGCTCAATAATTTGCATTGCTCTTTTATTTACTTTTAATTGGATAGTTATTCTCATTCAAGTAATTATAATACTCTGCGGAATTGGAGTATTTTATGCAATGAAATCAAAAATAGAGACTAAGGCTTTGCCCTAAATTCAGAAAAACATTATGTAAAATTAGTTATCAACCATAACTTTTCTTTGGGACTATGTTTCATCTTACACTTGAAAAGTGTAAAATTCTTGTGAATTAATTTTATTCGGGCTTCAATTCACCAGCAGATTAGATATATTCTCCACAACACGGCTCTTCTTTTAATATTCATATAAATCGTATCTTCCTGCATAAATAACTCTGACGGTAGATATGTGAACCTTTTTATATAATTAATACATAATTTTTATTCAATCGAAATTCAATAATATTACTCTTGTTGATAATGGCAAAAAAAAAAATAACTGTTCTATTTTTCCTATTCGTTTTAATCTCTCTCATTTATAGTTCTAATTTATATTTGATTAACTTTATGAACGATAATCCTTCTCAAAAAGATCTAAATCTTAAAAGTTCTGGCTATTGGGTTCTTGATAGTACTATTATTGACAATACTGGAGGAGGAGATTATACGTGGGTAGAAGCAGCAGCTGAAGATTGGTGCGATGGGACTGGCACGTGGAATGACCCTTTTGTAATTGAAAATGTTACGATTAATGCCAATAATACGGGAAGTGCTTTATCAATTCATAATTCAGATGTATATTTCAGAATTAGGAATTGTACTCTCTATAACTCAGGTAATCAATGGGGAGATGCAGGTCTTAGATTATATAATGCTAAGAATGGAATACTTATTGATAATAATTGTTCATTTAATAATGAAAATGGAATTTTAGTATATTGGGATAGTAATAATAATACAATTGAAGGAAACATCTTAAATGATAACCAAATAATGGGTATTTATATCCAATTTAGTAATAATCTTACCCTATCTAGAAATACCGCAATGAACAATAATGGCTCTGGATTATATTTTCATGTAAGTAAAGATAATATAATTTTTGATAATAATGCAAGCCATAATTCTATTGAAGGAATTGACTTAAATTCACTTTGTAATGACAGTAGGGTTTTTAAAAATAATTGTAGTTATAATGGTTTCTCTGGTATCAATATTGGTTGGAGCAAAAATAATACAATAACAGAAAATATTGCTAACCATAACACACACATTGGAATCAATTTATATTTAAATTCTAAAGATAATAAAATTAAAAATAATACCATATCAGATAATGGGGAATACGGTATTAGAATGTATAATAGCACTTTTAACAGAATCGTAGATAACCTTATAGATAATAATACTATACGTGGGATTCATATGGACGCAGGTGGCAATAACCATAACAATACGATCTATAACAATGAAATAGAGAATCATATGTACGGAGTAATAATATTCAGCAACAATAATAATAATCTCATTTATGGAAATTATTTCATTAAAAATGGAGATCATGCCTATGACAGTGGATTTAATAATAATTGGGATAATGGATCTTTAGGGAATTATTATGATGATTATACTGGTAGTGGACCATATATTATTTCTGGTAGTGCGGGAAGCGAGGATTATTTTCCAATGTTTAATCCTTATGATATTCCTAGTGTTGAGAAATATACACCCTTAGATCAAATAATTAAAGTAGGAATTTTAGGAGATCCAAGTCATATTTCCTGTGAACATACGTGGAAAGGTGCATTTCTTGCAGCAAAAGAAATTAATGAAGCTGGGGGGGTTTTAATAAATGGTAGTGTATTTTATATAGGGCTTATTTCGCAAAATACATTTGAAGCGGAAGAAAATTTAAACATTTCTAAAGGGGTCGATGCTGTGACAAATTTAATTTCAACTTATGATCCTGACTATATCATAGGAGGTTTAAGATATGATTTTATATCAGCGTATCTTGAACCAATTATGGATGCTCAAATACCATTTCTTCCAACAACTGTTGCTATTAACAATTTCTCTCAGAATGTCTTGGATAATTATTCTCGGTACAAATATTATTTTAGTCATGTGCATAACAATTCAGAGGTAGCAAGACAATTCATAACTTTTCATGTCTATCTCACTTCATTATTAACTATTACTTTAAGTAGGACAGTAAATAAAATCGCAATTCTCCATGATAATCAAGGATTATGGCCTTCATTTTTTAATTGGGTAAAAACCAATTATTTTCCAATGTATGGATTAGAAATTGTAAAAGAGATTATATTCGATAAAAGTACCACAAAAGATGATTTCAAGGATTATATGTACGAAATTGATAATGCAGGAGCACAGTTAATTATGGTGGGATCCTATGCTTTAGATAATTTACCCTTGATAAGTGAAGCTTATGGGGAAAGCAAACCAAGGAGTTTATTATTCAGTCCTAGTGTGTTTACCCATTTAAATACATATTGGAATGATACTAATCAAGGATGCAAATACGAAATTTGCTATCAGGGGGTTGTTAATATATCACGATCATCCCGTTCAATACCTTTTTATAATAAATTCGTCAATGATTATGGTCATGCACCTTTTTTTGCTGCTGCGAGTGCTTACGATAGTATTTACTTGCTGGAATTTGCTACTCTAGATTCGCAATCCCTGAGTGCTTCAAAGATTGTTGAAAGTTTAGAAAAGATAAATATTTCTAATCCATTTCCGGGAATAACGGGAAAGTTTGCTTATACGGCCTCTCATGCTGTATTTCATGGTTTGGGTCTCGGTGCCGAAGGTTATGCTTCTGGTATGATGTGTCAATGGCAAGCAGGCGGGACTAGAGTGGTTATACCAAATGGTAATTTGATATATCCTGATTCTAATGCAACTGGTGCTCTACAAATTCCAGATTGGGGGATTAATATTCATTTTAACATAAATGCTCCTACCGAGAATACTATTTTTACGGAATTACCTCCCGCTTTTAATGTTGAGTTTTTAGATCCAATAGATGAATCTTGGTATACACTAAACTCTGGATCACAGAAGTATTTTTTCGGTACAAATGAATCAATTAATCCAACTGCTTGGGATAACTTGCCAGAAGGAATCGTTAATTTGACTTTTTATGCCAAT
>JBHLNR010000072.1:0-15965 GCA_048941385.1 Promethearchaeota archaeon | reverse complement strand
TCTCGTTCTAAAGCAATTTCCTTAGGTAATATTTCATACATCACAAATTTTTTTGGATTATAGGAATCAGATTCACTAAATTCATAAGCAGAGATCAATTTTAATCTTGACTGGGCTCTTATCGGTTCTCTGGGTAGTTTATTAATAAATCGATCTCGTATCTCTATATCATGATCTTTTGATTTTTTGCCTTTAGTAATTCCCAAAATTCTCTGGTGAATTGGATCCACCACATAAAACCATATATTTAATTTTTCCATATCAGATATAAGTCTCTGAAATCCTATATTGTACACACCTCTAGGAGTAGTTACGAAAACACTCCATATAGCAACTTTAGAGGCTTCACTCAACAAGTAGAATGTGTTTTTATATTCTTTTTCAGTTAATTGTGCTCCTGTTCGAATAAAAACCGCTTCAGTCCTCAAAATGGGTTTTTTTTTGATTAAATATAAATCACACTTGTATTTGTTTTCAACAATTCCAGAAGTATCATACACAGAAATTCCCATATCAGCACAATAATCTGCAAAAACATCTATTAATTCATGCTTGGCAATAAAATCAAAACGGGATAAATATTTTTTAATCTTATCATCCTTAAAAAGCATATCCGCTATAAAAGCTAAACTTGTAGGGAAGATTTTTTGGGGTTCTTTGATTTCACGATACTTTTTATAAAAATGAATACTGATATGATCAAGATAATCAAGTTTGGTAAGATTATTGTCTGTAGGAACGGTTATTCTGTTAGTTTCTATAAAATCCTCTAGTTCTTTAAATCGTGTTCTAACAATTAAACAATTTAGACATAAGATACCCAACTTATCCTTGCTTTCTTTGCGAATAATCTCAAGTATCTCTTCTTGAGGTTGTGTACTCATAATTCTTATTATGATATATCGATTTTAAAAGATTTGTCTTTAAATTTATTAATATTAAATGCTTTCATTTGCTGATTTTTCATCTTTAAAGAGGGAATATGCATCTTTAAGTCTTAGAAATGCTGTTAATAAAACTAAAATAGCAAAAATCCATAATATTATAGCTCTCCAAGGGATCAAAATAGTGACCAAAATCAAAATTATAAAAGTTTCACCTCTTTCCATTAAACCACTTCGATAAAAAATTACTTTTTTAGTTTCTTCTAAATTTTCTGCTTTTACTGCCCCACCAACTAATAGAAACATCGTTATACACATAATAATAGAAGCGAGAGAAAAAATTCCTGGCCACAATAATTTGTATCGATCTGCAGAGATAATAGATATAATTATTGATACTTCTACCATTCTATCACTAAGTATATCAAGTATTCCCCCAAAAATTGTTGTTCCCGCTGCTCTCGCCAGTGCTCCATCTAAAACATCGAGAAAAAAAGAAATACTCATTAATGAAACGGCGCATATTAACAATTCAATTTCCCAAATGAGGAATCCACTTAAAAAAATAAAGATTGCTCCTAAAATACCTGTTAAGAAAGCCAGTAATGTGATCGAATTAGCAGAAAGTTTTCCAAGAAACCATTTTCGACTGATTTTTTCAAAAAACTCATTTATTTTGGGTTTTGAAAGCCATTTATCAATCATTGAACCATTTATACAATATATGGCTTAAAATATAAAAATTAGGTAAAAAAATTAGAAGAGATAATGTTATAATCTTCCAGTTATTATTGAGTAAATTTGTTCTCCTGTAAATCCTTTAATATCAATTGCGGAACATCTACAATTTCCTGAACAAGCTCCACATCCTTTACAAAGGGCTTCATTAATCTTTGCAATGGTTCCAAAACGTTTATCATCAACTAGTTCAATTGCTCCATATGCGCAATTCTCTACACACATTCCACAACCAATACAACGTTCAGCATGAACCACTGCAAAAAATGGCTCAACTTCAACTTCTCCTTTAGCCATTAATACCGATGCGCTAGAAGCTGCTCCTTTAGCTTGGGCAACAGCATCTGGAATATCTTTTGGTCCTTGGGCAACTCCCGCAATGAAAATTCCTTCAGTTAGAGTATCTACTGGTCTCAACTTTGGGTGAGCTTCCAAGAAGAACCCATCAGCAGACTTTTGAATTCTCAGCAATGATGTAATCATGTCTGCATCTGCTCTTGGTTCTAAACCGGCGGAAAGAACGAATAAATCCACTTTTAATTCAATGGGAGTTTGTAATAATGTGTCTTCAGAGCGAATTATAATATTATGATCCTCATCTTCGCTTACTTCTGCTATTCTTCCTCTTATGTAGTTTATCCCGAAATTTCTACCAGCGGATTCATAAAATTCTTCATACCCTTTTCCAAATGCTCGGACATCCATATAAAAAATATAAACATCTGCTTCAGGATGCTTTTCTTTATATTGCCTGGCTTGTTTTGTTGCATACATACAACAAACTCTGGAACAGTATTGATTACCACCCTCTCTAAAATTCCTGCTGCCGACACATTGAAGGAATGCAATACTATGAGGTTCCTTAAGGTCAGAAGGTCTAACAGGCCTTCCAACTACAGGCCCAAATGAGCTTAGCAAGCGTTCCATTTGAAGTCCGGTAATAACATTAGGATACTTTCCATATCCATACTGTTTTAATTCAGTTGGATCATACAAATCCCATCCAGTTGCAACTATTATTGTACCTACTTTAATTTTGATTTCTTCTGGCTCATCATCATATATAATCGCCTCAGGTTCACAAACATCTTTTCTCGCACATATGCCACATTTAATACAATTATCCATATCTATGGTGTATTGACCCGGAACTGCTTGAGGAAAAGGAACATAAATAGCTTTTCGTGTAGCTAAACCTAAATCAAATTCATTTCCTACTACAACGGGACAGTAATCAACACATATTCCACATCCTGTACATTTTTCTTGATCTACATAATGAGGTTTTTTCACAATTGTTGCTTCAAAATTGCCAACATAACCAGTTACTTCTACTACCTCAGAATATGTTAGAAGTTCAATATTATTTTCTCGAGATACTTCACTCATCTTTGGAGTTAGAATACATGAAGAACAATCCATTGTAGGGAAAGTCTTATCAAGTTGAGCCATATGTCCTCCAATTGTAGGTGTTCTTTCAACTAAATAGACCTTGTATCCTTCATTCGCTAAATCTAAAGCTGCATTCATTCCGGCAATTCCACCTCCAATAATCAAACATGTAGGTTCTACTTTTACTTTTTGTACTTCTAAGGGAACTAATTCTCTGGCTTTAGCTACAGCCATTCTAATATGATCTTTTGCAGTTTCATAGGCCCCTTCTGGTTCTCTCATATGAACCCATGTCGAGTGTTCTCTGATGTTAGCCATTTCAAATAAAAACTGATTCAATCCCGCTTCTTTACAAGCTATTCTAAAAGTCGGTTCGTGCATTCTAGGAGAACAGGCTGCAACCACAACTCTATTTACTTTACCTGCTTCTATATCTTCTTTTATCATCTTTTGACCTACATCAGAACAGAAGAATTTATATTCTTCCGCAACCTCTACATTGGGAAGGGTTTTAGCATACTCCACTAAATCTGGAACTGAAACGACACCTCCAATATTTACTCCACAATGACAAATATAGACTCCAATTTTAGGTCTCTCATTTCCAGTGACTTTTATTTCCTTTTTAATTTCTGTCATTTTCTCATTCACCTATACTAATTGTTCTTTTACAATATTAAGAAATGGATCTACTGAAATAAAGGGAGAAACACCCTCTAAATCATGATTTTTAATTAATCCCAATAGATTAGGATCGATACCAAAAGCAATTCCTAATAGTTGAGTGATATATATAACAGGAATTTTGAATGGTTCACCGATTTCATTACTAAATATATTATTTACTTCCATTTGCCCAAGATCTAATTGTAAATGACAAAATGGACAACAATCAATAATAATGTCAACTCCTGCATTTCTCATATTTATTAATTTTTCCCTAGTAAAATCTGCAGCAACCTCTTTTACTGCTGTTCGTACAGCCCCTCCAGCACCACAACACATAAATTTATCTTTATAATCAATGCTTTTTGCTCCTGTTAATTCTACAATTTCATCAAGGAATGTTGGAGCCTCATATTCACCTTCCCATGGTCTTTTATCGCTTGGTTTTACAATGTGGCATCCATAGTGAACTGCTACTTTTAAATCTGTAAACTTATATTTTATATGATCTTTTAGATAATCTAATCCCATATCAAGGTATAAGGCTTGAACAACATGTTTTGGCTCTAAATTTCCTTTATATTCACGATTTATTTTCGAAAGGTAAGAATTAACTTCTTTTTTCAATTCAAATTCGTGTTCAAGTTCATACCACGCATCTCTTAGTGTTCCATAACAACCATTGCATCCTGTGAGAGGATTTACACCAATCTCTTCAGCAATAGAAATATTTCTTGCAGCAATTACAAGCCAAGTCGGAATATGGAATGCTCGAAAAACACCAGGCGCGGGACAGCAAGAAGCTCCAGGTAATTCTAATATTTCAGCATCTAAATGTTCAAAAACACTTCTGATTGAAGCCTCAATCATAGGATAACGGTTAGGAATTACACATCCTAAAAATAGACCATAGCGCCATTTATAATCTTCACTCATTTCTCTTCCTCCTTACTTTTTTCTTCTTTCTTTGCTCTCTCTTCTTTTAATTTGCCAGCATTATCCATTAGGTCTCGAAAACCTACTTCTTTCATAAGTGTCTGGCACTCCTTCACTGCCTCAGGATAAGAATGTACTGTGGGTGGTAATGGAGGTAATCCATAGGATTCCCTTAAATCTCTCCACCTTTTATTCCCCTCTCCATTAGCAGGCACACCATGTCCCGTAGCCCAGAAAATATTATTAGCTAGTCCAAAGTGAGGATCTAAAATATATCCTTCCTCCACTGCAATATTTCTAAGTTTAATGATCATATCTGTAACAGGAATATTTCTAGGACACCTTTCATAACAGTAATAACAGGTGGAACAGAGCCAAATATCAATATCTTTCAATACAGATTCATCTCCAGTTAAAGCACGTCTAATAGCGGATCTCGTGCGGTATGCAGTTCTCCTTCCTGATGGACATCCTCCTGTACATGTACCACAATTTATACAGGCTCTTAATTTTTCTAATCCCGCATCAACGAATTTTTGTGAAATCTTTGAACTAGTAGACTTATATACTTTTCTTTTTATATATTTTTCTACATTATCGCTCATTTTTGTTTCGAATCTCGTTTATAATTTTTCAAATTGATTTGAGATTTTGTAAAATAACAAGCTATTTACTTAATGTGTTTGATCAAACAAAATCATCGATAATCTTATGAAGGTAAAAGTATTTTTCTTAAAAAAATTTGTTATCGATACTTAATAATCAAATTTGTTTTGGGAGTTATTTGTTATATTTTACATTTTTATAAGGAAAAGTAAAATGGTTGAAAATTTAAATGTAAAATTTCTTCAAATGAATTTAATCGTAGATACTTTCCAATTCATCTAAATACTTTAATTGATTTTCGTTTGATAAGAACGCTAACTCTTTTTTCAATATCTTCTTTTTTTCTTTAGGAATATTAAGATGTTTCAGCTTGTCTCTTATCTCTTTTGAAAAGACTGTAAAAATCCTTGAAAAATACTTCCTTATTTCAGAAATTTCCTCCAATTCTTTTTCATTTATGTCACTTTTAATTACTATCACCAAAAATCTTCTAAATAAAGAATATACTTATGAAATAATAAAAAATTTGGAGTCCAATTCTTAGTAGATTTTAACTTAATTACTGATTTGAAATTTTTCTTCTTCACTCTTTCGGAATTGAAAAGAAAAACGTACTTCCCTTATTTCTTCCTTCGGATTCTAGCCAAATCTTTCCATCATGAAGTTCTACAAGTTTTCTAGTAATATACAAACCAAGTCCAGTGCCTTCAATTGCAACATCCCAACCTTGACCATATCTTTCAATTTTTCCAAATTGTTTGAAAACCTGGTTTTTTTCTTCTTCTGTAAATCCAATTCCATTATCCTTAACCGATATAATCAAAGAATCATTATCCTCTTGAATTTGTATTGAAATAATTCCTCCTGGGGGGGTATACTTAACCGCATTCAAAAGTAAATTTGAAATAACTTCATAAATTCTTTCTTTATCAAAAACTGCTTCGATAGACCTTACAGGATCGAATAGAATCGTTTGATTTCTTAACTTCGCGAGCCCTTTCAGCTCTTTTACACAGAAATTAATCAGAAATGTCATATCTTCTTTCACTTTATTTAATTCTAATTGCCCAGCTTCTAATTTTGTGCTTTCGAGTAATAGATTTATAATTTTCTCTAATCGCTTACTTCCATCTTTGATTTCTTCTAAAATTGAGATTGTTTCTGTATCTAACTTAGATTTATGAAGTGTTAATAAAAGCTCAGTAAATCCTTTGATTGATATTAATGGTGTTTTTAACTCATGAGAAGTTCTCGAAAACAATTCTGTTTTCAATTTATTTATCTTACTAAGAGTGATATTTTGTTCTTCCAAATCTTTCTGAACTTGCCATCTTCTTTGTTCGATTTCAATAGCATCACAAATTAAAAAGAGTACCAATTTATCTTGACCAGTAATGAATGGATTCTTTTTGTAAAAGACACATACTAAGTTATCAAATCCATCATGAGATTTAATAGCTTTCCCAAAACCACCTTTAGCGTGTACCTTTTTGATAAATGGGTCAGAATCCGCATACCGATTACCATCAATATCAAAAAATATTTGAGGAAAGTCATGCCCTTCAATGAGTATTTCGTTGAGAAAAAGCTGTTCCTTAAACTCTTTAGAATCATATGAATAGATTTCGTTTTCTGAAGTAATTATTTGATAATAGTCTTCTCCGTCTGAATGATCCTTATGGGCATAGATAATATAATCACCATTTAACAACTTAAGTGCAGTATTGAGCAGTAATTCAATGTTGGTTTTTATATCTGTTGTAAAATTAAGGAAATTGATATTTAGCTCATAAATTAATTCTTCATACATTTTTTTTTCTGTAATATCATCTAACCAGATTCTTATACCAATTCGCTCATTATTCTCATTAAATTTGGGAATTTTTTTACCGGATAACCATTTTAATCTATTTTGTTTATCATAAATTCGAAATTCTAATTCAGATTCTCCGTTTGTTCTTAAAATTTTAGGTAAATCTTTTGGATGAATAAGTTTATTCATAAAAATTTCTTCAGTTAATTCTTCTTTATTATAACCGATTATTTGTAACAATTTTGGATTGACATACGTCATTTTTCCATTGATTACATTAAGTTCAAGTACACCTACAGAAGATGTTTCTAATAAATCACGATATTGCTCTTCACTTCTCTTTAACGCTTCCTCTGCCACTTTTTGTGTAGATATGTCATAAATAACAGTAAGGATGCATTTTTGTTCTTTAATGGTAATAAAACTAGAGGTGATTCGAATCCAGACAGTGTGGCCATCTTTATGCTTAATAGGGAGCTCTACATACTCTAAATTCTGATCCCCAAATAAATCATTAAAACCTTCAAAAAGAATGTTTAAGCCATTTTCTTGATATATATTTAGATCGACAAAACTTTTTCCTATAAATTCATCTGGAGAATAACCGGAGATATTTTCTACAGCAGAATTACATTCGAGAATAATACCATTTGGATCAGCTAACATCACACCGTTAGGAGAGGTTTCAAATAAACCATGATATTTTTCTTCAGATTCGATTAGCTTTTTTTCAGCTTTTTTTCTATCAGTAATATCATGAATAATAATTTGAAATACTCTTTCGTTTCCAATATATAACGTTGTTGCGTGATATGATACCCATCTTAAATCTCCTTGTTTTCTATATAACTGAATTTCTTTTGGTTCTATTGCCTTTCCTCTAAGTAAAAGCTTGAAATCTTCAAAAACGGTAGGAAAATAATCCTTTGGGATGAAAGATATATTTTGAAAACTCATCCCAACAAGTTCTTCTTTTTTAAAACCTGATAAGATTTCAGAAGTATAATTACAATCTATAACTTCTCCTTGGATATTAAACAATAAGATTGCGTAAGGAGAATTCTCATAGAGATGATGATATTTTTCTTCAGAAGTTTTAATTTTTTGTTCTGCTTCCATTCTAGATGTGATATCTATTTGAGTTAACAGATCTGCTGGTTTACCTTGATATGATATTGGGGTTGAATAATTTTCAACCCATCTGAGGGACCCATTTTTTGTAATAATTTTTGCAATATAATGAGTTATGACATCTGTATCACCTCGTTGTTTTTTGGTTATTTGAGAGATAGCCATCTCTCTTGAATCAGGATGAATAACTTTTAAGAATTCCTTAGGTTTCCACTTGTTAACCTCATCAAGAGGATATCCATAAATTTCCGCCATCTGTTGATTTACATATTTTATTTCAAAATCTTGGATAATGCAGATTCCCATTAATGATTGTTCAGCAATAGTGCGAAATTTTAGTTCCGATTCCTTTAATTCTTGCTCTGCGAGTTTGCGATCCGTTATGTCAAGTATTGTGATTAAGTCTGCAAATCTCCCATTAAATGGAATTGTTTTAGAATAAGTTTGAACCCACATAATTTCTCCATCTTTTTTAAAAGCTCTGCATTCATATCCAGAAATACCAGTATCTGTTCCTAATTGTCGCTTTTTCGACTGTTCAATGGCTTTACTTTGATCTTCAGGATGAACAATATTAAGGAATTCTTGTGGGCCCCATTTTCTTACTTCATCAACAGTTCTATCCCCCATATTAGCAAATTTTTGGTTAACATATTTGAATTCATCATCCTGCATTATGGCAATTCCTAATAGTGATTGTTCTGCAATTGTGCTGAATTTTAATTCTGATTCTCTTAAATTTTCCTCTGCCTTTTTTTGGTCAGTTATATCTGAAAATGTCACTGCAAAAAATCCCTTTTTAGGAGAATAGCCTGAAACCTTAAACCATCGATCGATAGCTTCAGAATAATCTTCTACTATTATGGGTATTCCAGTGAGTCCGACATTACCAAATTTACCGATCCAATCAGCAGGATCATCTTCTGTTCCAGGTATAGCTTCTGTGACTCTCTTTCCAATTAATTCTTCTTTTTTCATACCAGTTAACTTTTCAAAGGCAGGATTTACTTCATGGTATATATAATCAATAGGTTGATTACTTTCATTCACAACAACTTCATGATATGCAAAACCGGCATTCATATTTTCAAATAAGGAGCGATATTTCTCTTCAGATTCTTTTAATTGCTTTTCTGCCTTCTTTTTTTCTGTAATTTCTCTTATAGATGTCACAAAACCTACTATTTCTCCATATTCATCAATATAATTATTTGTTTGACTTTGGAACCATATGTATTTTCCGTATCGATTCATTACTCGAAATTCGAGAGTTTCAGATCCTTCAACGCCCCTTTTTTTAGCAGCGTTCTTATAAAGTTCAATTAAATTTTCTTTATCTTCTGGATGAATCTTATCAAAGAGGATATATAGCTCATCTTGAGGTTTATCAAATACACTTAAAAAATTGGGGGAAGTGTAAACACGTTTACCATCAAATCCAGTGACTATAATAATCTCATTTATGTTTTCTATAATATTTTGAAATCGTGCTTTAGATTTTTTTAAATTTTGTTCTGCTTGTTTTCGTTCAGTTATATCTCTTGAAATTAAAAGCGCTTTTTGTTCTTGGTTTTTATCCGTAAATATTTTACCTTTTACTTCAAACCAAGAATAAGTTCCATCCTTATGCTTGATCCTTAATTCTTCAGAACCTGTTCCAGTCGTTTCAGTTCCAATTCTTAATGCATTTATAGCTCGGTCTACATCCTCTGGATGAACTAGGTCAGGTGCAGAATGATTGTAAATTTCTTCAATTGAAAAGCCTAATAATTCATGGCTTTTATTTACATATTCATATTTCATATGCATGTTCATTACAGCTATTAGATCATTTGTATTTTCACCAATTAAGCGATATTTCTCTTCAGATTCTTTTATTTTATCAGCCGCATTTATGGTATCAGTTATGTCGATAGACATTATTAAATTGGCCGGTTTACCTTCGTAAGTTATGGTTTTTGAATAATTTTCAAGCCATCGAGTTTCCCCTGTTTTTGTTATTAATCGGTATTTATGATGTGTTACCACATTGCTGTCACCTTTTTCTTTTTTTCTTGCCTGTTCTACTACAAAATCTTTATCTTCTGGATGGATTAGCTTTGTAAATTCATACGGTTCCCAATTGTTAATTTCTTCAGCAGAATATCCGTTATGTTTCCTTGCTTGTTCATTGAAATATTTAAATATACCATCCTGAAGAATTATAATACCCATAAATGATTGTTCAGCTATAGTTCTAAATTTTTCTTCTGATTCCTTTAATTCTTGTTCCGCTAATATTCTGTCATTTATATCGATAACTGTTCCACCAATCCCTACAACATTTTTATTTTCAATAATTGGTCTAGAATGAATCATTGTATAAAGACAGGTCCCGTCCTTTTTACGTAGTAAGTATACGTCAGGATCGGGTTTCTTACCTTCGAATATGCTTTTAATCTTAGTATAAGCCTTTTCTTTATATTCAGGATCAATCAGTTGAGCTATATTAACACCATCTTCTATGTCTTTTCGTGTATAACCAAACTTTTTAAAACCGATCGAATTAACAAATGTAATATTTAAATCCGAATCAGTCTCAAAAATAATGTCTGGAGAAAATTCAATTAATTCCCGATATTTTTCTTCTGAAGTTTTTAACTTCTGCTCAAGAGAATACTTATCTGAAATATCTATGATTGTTCCCTCAGTCGCGATGGGATGGCCATCTTCATTTTTGACTATATGAGAGTTTCCTTGAACAACAATTTCTTCTCCTGTAACTTTTCTGGTATGCGCTAAATAATTTTTAACATAACCCTTTTGTTTTAATACTTCAATAAATTTATCTCTATCCTCTGATCGTTGCCAAAAATCAAAAGATATAGTTCCTACTAAATTTTTGTCCAGAGAAATACCAAAAATCTCGTTAAATTTTGGATTATGATTTAGTATTTTTCCATCCAATCCAATCCTGAAGAATCCAACATCGAGATTATATATAATGTCCCTGTACTCTTCTTCTGTTTTATTAGCTAAATTTTTTTTTTTAGAAATCATTAAGAAGCCACCAAATATAAGAAAGAATTTGATACTCTATTATAGATCATCATGTGCACTAAGATGATATTTCATTAGTATTAGAATCTTTATTTATATCTTGTTCTATCGAGCTATATTCGTAATGTTTTATATATACAAGTATGTCAAATTCAAAAAATCAATTTACCTAAGGTGTGGATTTCTATTTTATGTCATTATAATATAAATCTTTTAAGAAATTCATCAGTTTGTAATTTTGCAATAATTGAATTATCAAGATTTTCATAATCTCTTCCATAGAAGACTCTTCCCTCAGGCTCATTTAAATCAGAATATCTTAAAGTGAGAGAAGCTGCATAGTTTAACGATTCTTCATTTTTGCTTCCTTGAATGATTGTTACGGGTCCGGGTACATCTTGAACTTCCATTATAAAATCTTCAGGTTTCTTGAATTGGATCAACATATTATTTTCAGTTTCATCCCGACCAACAATAATTTTAGTATCTTTGAATCGGAAGTGTCTACCATATTTCAAGATATTCATATCTTCTATTCTTTGAACATTATTGAATTTTAAAGAGTCTTTCATTCGATTTGAATAATTTTCGTCAGTTAACAAGCAACCCCCACACGCATAATATTCCTGCAATAGCCCATGTTTTCTAACTAATTCTAATTGGGTTTTTCTGCTTCTTCCCTTTATTCCTAATAATTCACTTCTAACTATAAGCCCAATTTCTTCATAAATAGTTGGTTTTAACTGAAGGGCAGACAATGGTCTTAATAATTTTCCTTCAAGTCCAGACTCCTTTTCTACGATGTAAAGAGCTTTTAAATGCTGAGACTTTGGTCTTTGATTTAGTACTTCTCCAGTAAAAATGATATCTGCATTAACTACTCTCATAAACTCTTTAGCTTTCTTTAAAATATATATTCTGCAATCAACGCATGGATTTAAGTGCCGACCGTATCCAAATTTAGGATTCTGAATGATGTCTAGAAAATCATCTTCTAAGGATAAAGTATGAACTTCTATTCCTAGCTTCTCGTGAAAAATTTCTAAATTTGTTTTATATTGACAAAAGGGAGATTCAAAATGTAATCCTATTACCTCTATTCCTTGTTGTTTTATTAGAAGACAGGCAGTTAAGCTATCAAGACCTCCTGAGATTAAACCCAATGCTTTTAAATTAGAAGTTTGGCTGTTATCGTTCATAATCTTGCTTATTCAAATTTTTCTAATTTTAAGAATCCATTCTTTTTTTTTCTTATCAGTTTCACTTATCTCAATTGTTTCTCCTAAATTTTGCCGTTTACAGCTATCTGGAACATTTTTTATAGCAGCAGGGAAATCTAATGTAACTTCTAATAATTCACCAGAGTTCATCTTTTCTAACTGTAATTTTGTATAGACAAAAGTCATTGGACAAATTTTCCCTCTAAGATCTAATTTATGAACCTTACTATTCATATTTACTTTACTACTATTCAAAACATGCATCACCTATATTATAATCATGAGAATCAACTAAGTTTATAGCATTGTCTCCACAAGCTAAACAGTTTTCATTTCGACTAACATCTATGAAACTAAACCTATATTTAAGCAAATCTAAAAATAGCATTCTGTTTGTTATCAAATTACCTATTTTTAAGATACTTTTAATTGCTTCATTGGCTTGAATAGAGCCGACTATACCGGGGATTAACCCAATAACTCCTGCTTGGGAACATGACATGGATGGTTCATTTTCCGTTATATCCCCAAAAACACATCTATAACAGGCAGTATTTTCCTCGGGATTTACTGTAATAATTTGACCATTAAATCGAACTACTCCTGCTATAGAAAAGGGTATTTGTAATTGAGCGCATGCATCATTGATAAGCATTTTTGTAGGAATGTTATCAGATCCATCTATAACAAAATTTGATCCCCTCAATACTTCTCTAATATTACTTGGTAGAAGAATTTCATTTATTATTTCAATTTCTACATCAGGATTTAAATTCTGTAATTTTTCTTTAGCACTTTGAGTTTTTTTCTTACCTAAATCATTAGTAAAGTGAAGAATCTGTCTATGTAAATTTGAGAGATCTACTATATCAAAATCAACTATTTTTATATTTCCTATTCCTGCAGCAGTAAGATAATATGCTACTGGAGAGCCTAATCCCCCACATCCAATTATTGTAATTTTCGATTTTAATAGTTTCTCTTGACCTATTCCTCCAATTTCTTTTAAAACAATTTGTCGAGAATATCTTTCTATTTGTTCGCTTGTAAATTCCATAATAATCAAATTTTATTTCTTCATTTTCGATTGGGAGTAAAACTAGTGATATTGATAACTGTTTCTACTACAGTGAAAGATTAAAGCATTAGGACATATATTTTTTATCTTAATGTTTTATAATTAGATTTTATTTGTTATTAAAGAAAAATTTAAATTAATTTTACAAATAATTTAGAAGAACTAGTTGATTTTTCAACGGAGATGATTAAATGACAAAGGTTTCAAAGGTATTGTTATTATTAAAAGATATGATTTACGAATCAACAAGCCCTTTAGAAATAATTCGATTTGCAAAGTATTATAAAAATAAAGGTCTTGATGTCACTGTTGTTCTTTGGGGTCCAATGGGAATTCTTTTAGGTAAGAAGAACAAAACTAGTAGAATGAATTATGATGATGAGATAACAGATTGCATTAAAATTGGAATAAATTTTAAATGCTGTGATCTTGCTGCTAATCTTATTGGTTTAGATAAATCTGAACTGATTAAAGGTGTAGAATTGGTTGAATCTTATGTAGTTGCAGACTTATTGTTAGAATATCAAGAAGAAGGTCAGTTAATCTTTTCTTTATAAGAACCTAATTAGTTTCAGATTAAAATTTTCATTAATAATGCTCTGCTTCCGGATGAACTTCATTTACAAACTTAAAATTAAACACTTTTTCTCGTGTGAGTTTTTCTTTGATGTATCCAAGTCTGTGCATAGTGTTTATGAATCCATCTGTTGATTCTAAATAACCATCTGAGAGTGCAATGCAATATTTTGGTGAAATTTCAAGAACAGCTTTTACATAGGATGATTTATTTTTAAGAATAGTAAAAGTTTCTGAGATTATCTTTGATGCCTTCTCTTGAGATTCTCTAAGTAGCAATGAGGCTCTCTTATGATGTTTAAGAAATGTGTAAACTATTTCAGGATTATTTTTTATTATTGCTTCATGGAAAAAAATACCATAACTGGGATTATTTGCTAATAAATGGTGAGCAGGAATAATTAAATGAGAATCTAATATAGTTTTTGCAAAAACAGCTAAAGCAGGAGTTCCTACTCCTCCTTCTAATATATCTTTCTCCATATCCATGGCTATAAATTCAGCTTGCTTATAATTCTTTACAGTAATATCTTTCTTCAAATCATACTTTTCTAAATAATAATTGAGGATTGCATCATGAATTGAACCAACACTTGGGGTTCCTATAGAATAGCCTTTGAATTGAGCAAGCACCTCATAAATCTCATCATTTAATTGAGAAATGGGTTTATGGTATCTCTTGCCAATCATAATTGTTCCTTCAACATGACCACCTGCAACACATTTAATAGGAACACCATTATCTATCCCTATAAGCGCCGGAGGTAATCCCATATACCCCACATCTAATTCTCCTTTCTTGAAAGCTTCTACCATAAGAGGACCAGTACCAAATAATGACCATATAACTTTTAAACCTAAATCCCTCTCTAACTTATCATCTCCCATTAATATAAAATTTGTGTGATATGCCGTTGAGAGATGCCCAATTTTCAAATCTACTTTTTTTATGGAATTCACTTGTTTTGTTTAATTTGTATTATCGTTAACCATATTACCATTTAGTAATTATAATCTAAAATATTAAGTTATTTAATTGCATTTATAAAAATATATAAGTTCAAATTCTAACTAGAGCAAC
This sequence comes from Promethearchaeota archaeon, assembly GCA_048941385.1. Taxonomy (GTDB): domain Archaea; phylum Asgardarchaeota; class Lokiarchaeia; order Sigyniarchaeales; family SOKP01; genus Loki-b32. Next base: position 805 of record JBHLNR010000072.1, on the reverse strand, counting down.
CCATGATTGATGTAAAGATAGTATTTTATTCAATTTTAACTGATATTACCGATGTTGATGAATTATTCCTGAGCATAAACGATAATTCAAATATCAAAAATTTACTAGAACAATTATCTTTAAAATTTGGAGAGAAATTTGAAGAAACTATATATATAAATTCAACAAGCTTAAGTAAATACATACTTATCACTATAAACGGAAAAGATATACGAACTCTGGAAGGTTTGAATACAAGTATTCGAAAAAATGATGAGATTTTCTTCATCCCCGCAATAGCAGGAGGGTAAGGAAATAAGTATCCAAATAGTAAAGCTAAAAAAAAATCAAGAATAAATATAATTAAATTATTTTCTGGAATAGATTAGATAAATTTAATTTTTCCAAGCCAGTGTATCCGAGTAGTTAAGGAGGCGGCCTGCAGAGCCGTTGCCATTAGGCATCGTGGGTGCAAATCCCACCGCTGGCTCCAAAATTTATCATTTTTGCTATTCAATCCTTGAATAAAATATAAAAATTGGTCTATTGATCTCTTTTATTATTCTTATCCTATTTTTAATTAAATAATAAAAAAAAAGAGTGATCAAACTGAAAAAAGGACCTGTTTGCTTGGTTTATTATGCAATTAAAAACAAACGACAGTCAAAATTAGAGAAACAAAATGGAGTTCCAAAAGAGAAGGATGCTACTTCTCAAACGGCTCAATATTTGACTAGTTAATAGCATACTTATTAAGATTACTTTTTTATGTAATATTTTTCAAGAAATTCAATACAATCTTTTATTTCTTTATCCGTACTTAAAG